>JAFGJA010000256.1 GCA_016929355.1 Anaerolineae bacterium
CCCGGCCCCTCTCCAAGTTTGAAGAGGGGAAGTCAAATTAAAACCGCGACTCAAAATTCATTCACAAGGGTGGGTTTAATACTGCTGTAGGGGCGAGGCGGCGCCTCGCCCAGGACGATTCAAGAAGACGATCCTACAAAATCAATAGGCAATGTCTACCGCTTGCCCGGTCTGGTTCGATTGGACAATCGCATCACAGATGACGGCGTTGCGATAGCCATCGACAAAGGTCGCACCATACGGATCAACCGGCTTATCGTTGACAATGGCGTCAAAAAAGTGATTGAACTCATGCACAAACGAGTGCTCCCAGCCGATCATGTGACCCTGCGGCCACCAATTCGACCAGTACGGGTGATCCGGTTCGCTGACCAGCACGTTATGGAAACCCTGCGTCAAGACCGGTTCTTCACCCTTCCAGAACACATTGAGTTCGTTCAGGCGTTCCAGATTAAACTCAATCGTGCCGTTTTCGCCGTTAATCTCGAAGCGGTTGTGATTTTTGCGCCCCGCGCAAAAACGTGACGATTCCAGCGTGCCCAATGCGCCGCCTTCGAACTCCATCAGCGCGACAAATCCGTCATCCACATCGGACTTGATCATGTTACCGGTCCCGTCCGGGCGTTCCGGTATCCAGTTTTGCGTCAGGCCCATGATTTTCGTCGGTTCCCCCACCAGGAAGCGCGCCAGATCGATGATGTGCGCGCCGAGATCGCCTAATGCGCCGCTCCCGGCAACGTCTTTCTGAAAGCGCCAACTGGTCGGCATGGCGGGGTCCATGCCCCATTCTTGCAAATAGACCGCGCGCCAATGGTAAATTTTGCCCAATTTGCCACTTTCGATCAAACGCCGCGCCTGCACAATCGCCGGGACAAAGCGGTAATTGAAAGCAACCATGTGCTTAACACCCGCCTTTTCTACCGCGTCAAGCATCGGCTTGGCTTCTTCCGCCGTGCGCGCCATCGGTTTTTCGCAAAACACATGCTTGCCCGCTTCCGCCGCCGCGATACTGGGTGCGGCATGTGCATCATTCGGCCCACCGTTGTCAAAGACCTGAATCGCGTCGTTCTCCAACATTTTGCGCCAGTCGGTATAGTACCCCTCGTACCCATAGCGGCGCGCGGCTTCGGCTACGGCGTCTTCATTACGCCCGCAGACCGCGACCAAACGCGGGATCGCCACGGGGGGGTACATCATGTACGGGATTTTCTTGAAGGCGTTGGAGTGGGCTTTGCCCATAAACGCATAACCCAACATACCGATCCCAATTGCGGGCGCGTCGCCGGTTGCTTTTGGTCCGGCCATACTCGTAAATCCACCTGCATCACCCATTGTTTACGCTCCTAGTCTTTAGCAAAGGCGGCATCGAACGCCACGTCGGACGGTTTGAAATCAGCTTTACGAACCAGTTCGCAGGCTTCCCGCGCGCCGTGCTCCCGATCCATACCGGAATCTTCCCACTCCACCGAGAGCGGCCCCTGGTAATTGATGCGATTCAAGGCGCGAATGATGCCATCCAGATCGATGTCACCATGACCGGGCGAAACAAAATCCCAACCGCGCTGCACATCGCCAAACGGCAGATGCGATCCCAAAATGCTGTTGCGTCCGTTGAGTTTCACTTTCGAATCTTTGACATGCACATGGAAAATCCAATCGGGGAAGCTCAAGATAAACTCTACCGGATCAAACAACTGGTGAATGAAGTGGCTCGGATCGAAGTTGAAGCCAAAAGCCTTATGTCCACCCAACGCGCGGAGCGTGCGCGCGGCGGTCTGAATATCATAGGCGATCTCGGCGGGATGGCACTCCAGCGCAAATTTCACGCCTTCCTCGGCAAACACATCGAGAATCGGCGTCCAACGCTCGGCAAATTCCTGGTAGCCTTCATCGATCATCGCTTGCGAGGTCGGCGGGAAAGGATAGAGCATGTGCCAGACCGGGCTGCCTGTGAAGCCGGTCACGACGCTGATACCGAGTTTTTTGGCGGCGCGCGCGGTATGCTTCATTTCTTCGGCGCAGCGTTGGCGCACCCCTTCGGGATCACCATCGCCCCACAACCGCTCCGGCAAAATATCCTTGTGCCGCGCATCAATCACTTTATCCGCCACGCACTGCCCGACCAGATGCGCCCCAATTGCAAAACAATACAATTCGTGCTTTTCCAGAATATCGATCCGCGATTGGATGTAGCCATCGTCGGATAATGCTTTATCAACTTCAAAATGATCGCCCCAGCAGGCCATCTCAAGCCCATCATAACCAAAACTCTTGGCTTTGCCCGCCAGCACATCCAACGGCAAATCGGCCCACTGCCCCGTAAAAATCGTCACCGGTCGTGCCATAATGTTTATTTCCTTTCTTGATCACCGTTCAAAGTAAAATACTAACTCACGCCATACGGCTCGAATTATAATCCATTTTGGCGGACAGATCATCCTGTTCAAACGCGAACCGCTTGCGCTCTGAATACGTAGGGGCCGACCAGTGTGTCGGCCCAAAGCGAACACATGACGAACCGCAGGTTCGCGTTCGCCTCTACAGCATCATGCGGAATCGACTTGCTTTCTTCATAAGATATGCGCAGGTAAGCGGATTCTTGTACAATGTGGGGCATGTCTGCGCCCACACAGGAGATGAAAGGCGACATTATGGCGGCCTCCTCAACCGAAAATCCGTATGCTGTCGGGATGGCAATCAGCGATCCTGACAATTTCTTTGGGCGGCAAGACATTTTGACGATGCTCGAAAACCGCATCCGATCCGCCCCCACATCGGTAGCGATCCGGCTGCACGGGCAGCGCCGCATGGGTAAAACCTCGATTGTGCGCGTATTTCAACGATCAAGGCGTGACATTGCGCTGCCGGTCTTCATCTCCATGCAGATCACGGCGGAGAAGATCGATACCGTCCTCGATAGATTCAAAAACGAGATTCTGGACGAAATCACCTATGAAACCGAGGCGCATCAACTGCCGAAAACACTGCTACCGTTCCACGCACGAGACCAAATTTCCCCGGATGAGTTCCGGCAGGACTTCATCCCGGCGGTGATCGAGGCATTAGGGGATCGTCTGCTGCTGCTGATGTTTGACGAATTCGAAAATCTGGCCCATGAACGTTATGCCACCGTGCGCCAACTGCTTGTGCCGCTCCTGACCGATCTGCTCGATCTGCGGATCGGGATGATTTTTGTGATCGGCGATCCGCATATCAGTCTCGGCACGGATTTTTCATCACTGTTCCGGTTGGTGAATAATATTCTGGTCAGCTTTTTTGATCCCGAAGAAGCGAAACAAGCCCTGCTCGAACCGGCGGGGGATGCGCTCAATTTCCAACCGGACGGCATCGCCAAAGTGCTCGATCTGACCTATGGGCATCCCCTCTATTTGAGCGCCTTTGGCTCAAAACTGTATGAGAACTACCAACATACCGGCACGCCGATTGATGCGAGCAAAGTCGAAGCCCAATTAAATAACGTGGTGCAGGAAGTAGAAGGCGCGTTTGTCTACCAACTGCGCGATAGTGTGTCAGCCCGCGAACGGCAGATGCTTTATCACATCATGATGCAGGCGAAAAATTATCCCGATCACAAAGTGCCGCGTCATGACCTGGCGAAAAATTTCGGCGGGTTCAATATCCGCGCGGAAACCGCCTGGGATATTATCCAGTCGCTCAAGCGGCGCGAGATCATTACCAACGAGGTGCGGCCCGACGGAACCGAATGGGTATATTTCCTGGTCGAGCCGATGCGCCTTTGGGTCGAAAATCTGGGCAAGCAACCGCCACCGGACGAACTCGAAGCGGAAATCAAAGCGCTGGAACCTGACGCCGTGCGCATCAGCACGACGGGCGCAACTGCCGATCCCCTGGAAAACCGGTTGATGAGTATGCCGCCCCTGACCGGGTCGCTTGCCGCACCCGCCAGCGAAACCGTGCATAAACGGATGGTCGAAGCCGAGCAAGCGCAGGCCACAGGCAACACTAAAGCGGCGATTGCGCTGTATATGCAAGCGCTGGATTACGATCAATACAATCCGCGAGCATGGCTGGCGCTGGCGAGTCTGCTCGATGATCCTGACGAACGCGCCATCTGCCTGGAAAATGTGCTGACAATTGATCCCAATAATGCTCATGCGCTGCGCTTAACAGGTCGCGCACCAGCGATCCAGCCTGAGCCAGCCTCGGATACGCCGCCAGCGTTGGGTGCGCCGCCGGTGAACGTGCCCAATCCATTCGCGCCTGCGCCCCCGCCAACCGGCTTCAAGGCAGTATCCGCGAAAAAAAGCGAACCACCTACCCGTAATTTTGTCGCCGACGCGCGCCGCACGGACACCGCCAGCGAATCCGATGAAGCGAACGAGATCGATGAGGCAGACGCCTTTGCCTTACTGCACGCCCCGGCTGCGGCAGTGGCTGCGGCAGAGGCCGCACGCGAGTCAGCAGGCCCATTCGTTTTTGAGGACACGGATCCGCGTTTTAACCGCACGACAGACACCGCCGCCAATGTATCCCCCAGAGCGGCAGAAAATCAACGTCAACGTCAAAGCGTATCCCGCCGTAAAACGCGCGCCAATCTATTTCGGGCAAGACCGGCTTCCACATCACAACAAAAAACATCGTTATTCGCTGATGACGACGACATGTTTGGTTCGATAGATGATGATTTGTTCTTCGATGATTTTCTCGACGAAACGCCTCTTTTTGCGTCCAGTGATGATGACGATCTGACCGCGACCAAGCGCGCCACCAAACAGACCAAACGGCGCAATCCCCTACGCCCCATTCTGGATTACAGTCCCTATTCTCATCGTGACGATGGCGACACGCTCTATCTGGGGCACATCCTGATGCTGGTCGGGCCAGCCTTGGGGCAGGCGTTGCTGCTGCTCTTTACCGCCAGAGGTGAACGCCAACATCATCAGGATGAGATCGAAGAACGATTAGGCCGGTATACCAGCGAGTACGGGAGTATGCTGGCTGATTTCGAAAGCTCGGAAGAAAGCTATGCGCGTGAAGAAACCGCAGCGCAGGCGCAGGAAGCGCATTTCATCACGTTAGACGGCGATCCCTGGGGCGGATTGGCCCATATCCCGGACCTGATCTTGTTGCTGGGATTATTGGGAGTCATACTGGCAACCCATGTTCACCTGGCAACAATCGCCGGTTACAGCCTGGTGAGCGCGATCATCCTGGCCGGGTTAGCGCGCCGTTGGTTGGCTTTCTGGCTGTTAGCCACCCTTTATGGGCTGCTGGCGGTGTTTATTGCGATCAATCAGTGGCCGGAGTTAGCAGCGATAGCGGTATTATTCCCGTTAGTAGTCGGAGCGGGGGTGCTGCTGCTGGATGTCTTCATCGATAACTAAGGACTATTAGGGCGTATGCGCATACGAGCCATCATTTTATTAGCGACGATCCTGCTCGCCATCATTGCATTGGCAGCAGTCCTATTTTTGCCCCGCCCTGATCTGCCTACCCTGCCCTGGGTGGAAATTGTAGGCGTCGCAGGCTTTTTACTGGCGCTGCGGTTCGTGATGGCGACAAGCGATCATGTGCGCCGCTTACTCTATCTCTGGCTCGTCTTTATGAGCGGCGCGGGCCTGATCTTGCTGGCAACCAATACCGGTTGGGCGGGGACATTCGCCCTTTTGAGCGCACCTATCGCCGGATTCGTGCTGCTAACGTATTTCTCCGAAGTTTATAACCGGCGCGCGGGTGGTGTCCTGTTCCTGATCACGCTGCTGGCTTACATCGCAGGACTGGCCGTTTTCGCGTTCTACACCTACGCCCTGGCGGGTCTGCTATTGTACGGGCTGGCGCTGGCGGGGATCACGCTGGTTGCGAGCTGGAACCTGATCCAACATCTACGGGGCGCAACCAGCCGCATCGATACAAGCGATACCTCCCAGCTCTTTCTCAGCATTGGCTTGAGCATCGCGCTCGCTGTCGGACTGTTGATCATCACCGGATCGTTCGCCCAAAACGACAATCCGATCATCGGCCTGCTGCAACCGTTCGTGGTGATCGCGGTGGGCATCGTCGCGCTGAGTCTGCTGCGGGATCGCTTATCCGTCCTGGCGGACAATGAAGCGCCGGGCGTATTTGCGCCGCTCGATGCGCTGCATTATCTTATTTTGCCGTTCCTGGCGGGTTGGGCGATCCTGACCGTGCTGCAACTCAACCTGACGCTGCTGAACGTGTATATCATTCAAATCCTGGCGATGGCGCTGCTAGCCCTGATCGGTGACTTGCTGCGGCACGGCATGTATCACCCAACGAGCGAAGCGGCGCGCGATGTGCCCGTCGATACCCGGCTGCGTGACCCGTTGATCCTGCTGATGTGGGCCGCGCTGATCGGTTATGCGGTGCTGCGTTATGGACAGGGGACCTGCTGGGAAATGCTGGCCGCGCTCGTGGTGTGTTTTTTCCCGGCCACGATCATGATCGTGATCCTGCTGCTGCGCGACACCCTCACCCAACCACTACCGGAAGCCGCACGGCGTGATTACACCTTCTGGGGCCGATTCCGGGCGAGTTATCGCTATAATGATCCGTTGGAACGGCAGCTAGCCGAATACGCAGACCGGGAACAACCGGAATCGATCACCGAGATCATCGCCGCGATCCCGACGACGATCTCTCTGCTGCGCGCGTTAGGCTGGACTGCCGTTTACGTGTTCAGCCTGTATGCGCTGGTCCAGGCGGGCACGGGGCGATCTGATGGGGCCGAACTGACCGGGCTGGCGCTGGCGCTGCCTGTTTTGTGCTGGTGGCTGGTCCAACATGCGAATCTGACGCGCCGCATGGCGTACCTGCATGAGTTTGACGAAACCGTTACCATCCTGCGCGATCAAATCCGGTTAGGCACATCGCTGCTGTTGACCATCGAAGCATTGGCACGTCAGGCTCCGCCGCTTTTCAGGAATGCGTTCCGGCAGGTCTTGATCAGCGTGCAAATCGGGATTCCGCTCGCTGACGCCATGTGGCAGTGTATCGGGAATAAGCGTATCCCCGAACTGAGTTACCTGTCCGATACGATTTTGATGCCGCAGACCATCAATGCAAACGCCACGCAGAACTTGCCGCCGAGCCTGACCCGGCTCAAAGACCTGCACCATCTGCGGTTTCCGGCGACCTATTCGCTTAGTTTGCTCACGCTGCTGCCGCATCTGATCGTGCTGCTGGCGAGTCTGTTCGCCATTGCCCTGATCCCGGTGCAGTTGGCGTCGTTTGCGCTGGCTGACACATTTAGCCACTTGAGCGGTTGGCCGTCAGGCGTGATCGGGTTAGGCGTGGGCGGCATCGTGATCGGCTGCATCCAGAGCGCGCGCTATGAGCGCATTCTGGTGCATACGGCGCTGCGCTACCGCGTCACGGCGCTGTGGCTCACCGAACTGGCGCTGTATCTGCTAGGCGCGATTGGCTTGCTGGCGCTGTGGCTGTCGAATTGGACATACGATGGCAAGGCGGACGTGCTGGCGCTGGCAGCGGGTGTGTTAGCCACCACAATCAGTCTGCGGTTGA
>JAFGJA010000257.1 GCA_016929355.1 Anaerolineae bacterium
CGGTCTAAAATACTGCGCCAGTAGCGGCGGCTGTTATCCACCACCGCGTTCACATACTGCTCCGAGATCGCCGTGATCTGCTCTAACGCATTGCCGACCACCTGTTTCTCGAACTCAACGCGCATCTCATCCCGATCCAGGGTGCGAGTCGCGCGCTGAAGCGTTAGATTTTGATCGATATACTGCTGGCCGCGCTTGCGCACATCCATAAACACGCGATCCAGTTCGCGCTGGGCGGAGTCCAGGCGTTCGTTCAAGGTTTCGGCCTGACGTTCCAGTTCTTTTTTCAGGTCTTCCGCCAACGCTTCATCACTCGTGATCAACGCGATCTGAGCATCCAGCTTACCGGTGTATTTGCCCGTCA
The DNA here is from genome assembly GCA_016929355.1 of Anaerolineae bacterium. Lineage (GTDB taxonomy): Bacteria > Chloroflexota > Anaerolineae > Aggregatilineales > Aggregatilineaceae > JAFGJA01. The sequence continues at coordinate 365 of JAFGJA010000257.1, forward strand.
CGCTGTCCACAAAATCAAGCTGCGCATACAGTTTTTGTTTGGCCGGGGGCACACGCTCAAAAATCCCGCGCAAATACTCCCGCACAGCATTCATCCCACCGGGATCGTCCGACGAGCCGGAAAACAGACCGGCAATACCCCCACTGCTGCTTTTGAGCGCTTGTTTGGCTGACACCATGAAAATTTCGGGACGCAAGCCCAGCAGTTCATCAAGCTGCTGCTGCACAAACGATTTCACTTCGCCCTGTTCGCGCTTTTCCAGCAAATCGCGCTGGTTGATCACAACTACAACTTTTTTGCCATAATCACGCGCCAATTCGAGATAGAGGCGTTCGGTTTCGGCAAAGGCACGTTTAGCCGACAGCAAAAAGATCACCAGATCGCTGCGACTGAGAAAACCTTTGGCGATCCGCTCGTGCTTCTTAAACACCGATCCTGTACCGGGCGTATCCACGATCACCACACCGGGACCGCCCGTATTCGGGTGCAGCCATTCACGCACGATGTCCTGTTCGCGCCAGAAAAAATCATTGCGGCGCTTGCTCGCCCACCGGATCAACTCAATCGCGTCCGTGGTCGGCGTGATGCCCATCGGCAGCAGTTCATCGCCGATCAGCGCATTGACAAACGTCGATTTACCCGCGTTGAATTCGCCTACGACCACCACCAGGAAAAACATATCCTGCAAATCGGCGGCGTTTTGATTCAGGCGTTCTTTATCATCGCCAGCGCCATTCCCAATCTGTCCGACGATTTCCCCAACTTCGTGCAGCAAGCGCACTTCACGCTCGCGCGCTTCGGCTATCGGTCCCTCTAGAACAATGTTACTCATACGCTAATTATCCTTTGCAGCGCGTGTTTTCGGCGTCAATTCGGCCAGTCCCGCTTGAATCTGCACAAAAGCGCCTTGTTGATTAGCGAGATCGGAGCGCAGTTCTTCCAAAAGTTCCCCCTGCGATTCGATCATACGGGTGAAGGGTGCGGTAGCATCGCGGCGCAGTTGGACGCCGTGCGTGATCAGGTCTTCGGCGGCGCGGCGCAAAACGCGCACATAATCATCACGCTGGCCGCGTATCCGGCGCTCGTAATTTTTGCGCAAGAACCAGCCCCGAATGGGAACAAGCATCAAACCCAGGATTACCACACCAAGACCAAGCGCAAAGACCAATACAACACTACTCGCATCCGGCGTGATGGCGGACACCGCGCCTGCAATCACCGCCAGCACCAGGCACACGCTCACCACTTCCCACAGTCCCAGGATGATCAGCGTGTTACGCAGCGTGCGATCCAGATGGCTGGTTTCGAAACGCTCCGCTTCGCGCTGAATATCCTGTAACGGCCCCTGCACATCGCGCAAAAAACTACGTTCGTAACGCAACGGCGTCTGGATTTTGCCGATCACTTTATCGGATAGCATCGGAGGCAAAGCTTGCACTGCGTTGCGCGTATAATCGACCAGGCCATCAATGTCTTCCAAATCGCGCCCTTCCAGGCGTGGACCGAGGCGATCTGTAATTTTCGGAATCTGCTGGAACGTTTCGCGCACCTTGTGATCGTCAAACGCGGTTTCGGCGCGCGTCCGGCCTCTAAAACGGCTCACCAAACGCCCGATCCCGACGATCTCACCCAGGCCACCTACAAATAAGCCCAACCCACGCGAAAGATGGAACATTTCGCCAATCGCACCACTACCGCGCGCGGCGGCTTCATTCCAGGTGTTTTCAAGTTGGGTGAGCGATTCCTCAACGCTGCGCTGCTGTTCGCGGCGGCTCTGCTCGATCTGCGCTTCGATGTTTTGTACCGTTTTGCGATGATCATCGAGCGAACCTTGCTGCTCACGGATCAACGCCAGCGCGGATTTCGTCACGTTCTGCGCGATCTGCACCGGCGTTTCGAGCTTTTGCCGCACGCGCTCCACATCGCCCAGGCGATCATTGATATACGCTTCGATCTCCGCGAAACCACTCTCATCCCACAGAATTTCATCGCGGGGCGTTTCGCGCTGCGCTTCCATCGCCTGTTTCGCCGAAACCAGCCAGATCACCGGATCAAAGCCCAGATGCACGCGGCTTTGTTCGATGGCAAATTCGCGTACCTTCTCCTGATCGGCGGGTTCCAGCAGATCGATCTGGTTCACAACCATGATCACGCGCTTGCCATACGCCTTGAGTTCCTGCAAATATTCGAGATTGCTGGCAGTAAGGACCTGCGTAGCGATCATGACCAACAGCACCACATCGGCGCGATGCAAAAAGCGCCGCGTCAGGTCTTCATGCGTGCGAAACACCGATTCCAACCCCGGCGTATCGACCAGACTCAAGTTTTTTAGCAGGGGACTCGGATAAAAAATCGTTTCCGTATCGCCGGAACGGGTGCGCTGCACATCCGCACCATAGCGCAGAATCGCAATCCGATCAGTGGTAGGGATCGGTCCCACTTCCATCACAGCTTCGCCTAACAGCGCGTTGATAATGCTCGACTTGCCAGAGCTAAACGGTCCAACCATCACCATCAGAAACGGGTGATTGGCGTGGAACAACGCATCGCGCACCTGCTCCATTTCGCTTTCTGGCAAGCTGTCCACGCGGCCCAACGTAGCGATCAATTCATTGATCTGCTCGTATTCCTGCCGCCGCACAGCCTCGTATTGACCAAGTAATTTGCCTGATACTGCTTCAACATCCAAACGACACCACCCTTCCTGATTAACGCTGTCCTGGCATATAATCGCGCAAAATGGACCCCCCGACAAACTCGCGCAGCAGTGAATTATCCGGTATAAATGCCGCATCCATCTTTTGCAGCCAGCCGAGAATCGACAACAGCCGCCGTGCCTCGATGTAATGCGGGTGGGCAGGTTCAATCTGGCGCAGCAACGGTTCGGCCAATGGCCGCAGCACGGCTAATTCGTAGACCAGCGCGGAATTAAACATCACATCGGCGTTTTCCTGGTACGGGAAAATATTCCGTTTTTCGCCACGCCGCACACTATCCCACCGCGAGAGTGTATCCAGCGCCGTATATCCGCGAAAAGTTGCATCACGCACAATACGCCGGATCAGCCGGACATCGGTTGTCGGCACACGGTTATGACGGTCAATGTTAAGCTGCGTCAGGGCGGAAACATACACCCGGAATACACTCGCCATTGGCAGCACCGACACCAGATTGGGATTCAGCCCGTGAATCCCTTCCACAATCAGCACATGCTCCGGCGAAAGCTGCACCGGCTCCGCATCCAATGTACTCTTGCCCGTCATAAAGTCAAAGTGGGCGAGACGCACAATCTGACCGGCAATCAATCCCGCCACATGCTCATTAAAGGTCAGCAGATTGACCGCGCCGAGTGACTCAAAATCGAATTCGCCAGTCACTTCGTCACGCGGGGTCAGATCGCGATCCACAAAATAACGGTCCATCTCCAATGTATAGGGTTGCAGGCCGTGCGCCATCAATTGGATCGCCAATCGCTTGGAAAACGTCGTTTTGCCTGATGACGACGGCCCCGCGATCAAGACGAGCCGCAGCCCCTCTTTATGTTTCTGTGCAATCTGGTAAGCGATCTGGGCGATGTGCTGCTCGTGCAGCGCCTCATTGACCAGCACTAACTCGCGCGCTTGCCCATCGCGGATCGCTTGATTCAGATTGCCAATATCCTCGACTCCTAGCAGCGATAACCATTCTTCAGTCCGGCGAAATACGGCGTGCAACTGCGGCGATTTGACATACTCCCGAATGATATTCGGACTCTCGCGGCGCGGATATTGCAGCACAAAACCATCCTCTTCGATGAACAGGTTAAAGAGCGTCAGATACCCGGCGCTGGGAACCATATAACCGTAGAAGTAATCAACCTCATCGCGCAAGCGGTAGATCGTCAGATAGTCTTTCGTGCGGAATTCAAGCAAGCGCACCTTATCATCATCGCCGCATTTCTCGAATAACGCGATAGCTTCGTCTTTCGGAATCTGATCGCGCACAATTGGATCGCTCGCAGCAACAATTTCTTGCATTCGCGTGCGCACGGTAGCGAGTTCAGCTTCGGTGAACGGCTCACGGTTGCGCAGCTTACAAAAGTAACCGCCGCTTGGCAGCGCGTAATCGACCACCACCTGCGCACTAGGGAATAACTCATTGATCGCCACTGTGAGCAAAAACGCCAACGAACGCCGGTAAATGCGCCCGCCATCGCCCGAATTGGTGCGCACCAATTCGACGCTCACATCGCGCGTGACCGGCATGGTCAATTCGCGCAGCGCCCCATCAACTATCGCCGCCACCGTTAACGCTTGTTGGGGTTCCGGTTGGGCCTCATACGTGTGGATAAACGACTCCAGCGCCGTGCCCATTGGTCCTTCAAGAATCGTGCCATCGGCAAAATGAACGTGTACCGTTGAACGGGCATTAGTACGATGAATCAGTGAACTTGCTACCATATATTTCGCTATCCTTCTTATTTAGCCGAGTGTAACCACAACCCCACTGCGCGGCGCGGCCTGTATCACCAGCGTGTCACCCTCTAAATTGGCCGATACACTGCCCCCATCCCCCAAGACAAGGCGAGCATCACGCGCGCTTTGCTCAAGCGGAATCCGCAGTGTAGCTGGCGTCTGTGCCGTATTAAAGGCTACCATTATACGATCACCACCAACTATACGCTCAAACGCATACGATGTCTCAGCAGCGAGACGAGTATGATACGATCCGCGCCGCAAGGCCGGATACGCATGGCGCACCTGAACCGCCGCCCGTACATAAGCGTGTAAATCCATATCCCACTGCGCCTGATCCCAGGGCATCCCGCCCCGGCATTCAGGATCATGTCCACCGGCCAAACCAACCTCATCGCCATAATAGATAGTTGGCGCGCCCGGCATGGTCAATTGAAACAGCATCGCCAGCTTGAGCGCGGAGGTATCCCCATTAACCATCGTCACAAAACGCGGCGTATCATGGCTGTCGAGCAAATTCATTTGCGCCGTCGTAATTTCCCAATCGTAAAGCGCCAGCATCCGTTCAATCTCGGCAGCGAAGTCACCCGCCGCCAACGGCTGCAACACATCATACCCGCCGCCCGGCTTGAGCGATGATAACGTTTCCGCGCCAAAAAATGCAATAGCCGCGCGCGTCTGGATATAATTCATTACCGCGTCAAATTGATCGCCGCGCAGCCAACGTTCGGATTCATGCCAGATTTCGCCCACGATATACGCATCAGGATTCGCATTCCTCACCCGGCGGCGAAATTCGCGCCAAAATTCGTCATCATCAATTTCGTAAGGCACATCCAAGCGCCACCCATCGATCCCAAACGCGATCCAATAGGTCGCCACATTAAAGATAAATTCGCGCACTTGCGGGTTGGCGGTATTAAATTCGGGCAGCGCCGGTAAATTCCACCACGCGCCATAGTTCGGCTTGGCGTTCGGCTCGTAAGCATTAAGCGGAAAACGTTTGACGGTGAACCAATCCAGGTACGGCGATTGCGCGCCACATTCCAACAGGTGATTAAACTGGAAAAAGCCCCGGCTGGCGTGATTGAACACCCCATCCAACACCACCCGTATCTGCCGTGCGTGGGCTGCATCCAATAGTTCGCGCAGCGCTTCATTACCGCCCAAAATTGGATCGACCCGGTAATAATCATGCGTGTGGTAGCGGTGATTCGAGGCCGACTGAAAGATCGGATTAAAGTAGATGGCCTTGATCCCCAAATCAACGAGATAGTCGAGGTGTTCGACGACGCCAAGCAAGTCGCCACCTTTGAACCCGTAAACGGTGGGCGGCGCGGTCCAGGGTTCGAGATTGGACGGTTTTTCAACGCGCGCGCTGCTGGCAAAACGATCCGGGAAAATTTGATAAAAAACAGCATCTTTGACCCAATCGGGTGTTTGAATTGTTGCAGACACGATACATCCCCATTTATAAGTAGATTAAACGGCCTATATACACCAGAGAGATGGTATCGACTCTGTCCGCAGTCGGCAAAACTTGCTCTCGGCTAACCCCCATGATCGGGCCTTGACTGAGGGGGATGCGGCTGGTATCATCAACCGTGAATTGCAGTAAGCCAACTTTTGTTGGCGCTTTACCGCAGACAGCAGGTGTTTGAACAGAGGTATCTGATTCGAGCGTAATTGAAACGTATTCAGCCTGCCGAGGTGAAGGCCCAAACCGAACCATCACATTGTACACCATCTGTGTACGTCGAGTCGATGAGTCACGGTCTTCGCCCCCTTGCGCGGAGACCGTTTTTTTGTGGCTGTTAACTTAGCTACAGTAACAACCGGGTCTCTTCTGCGGGCTTAAAATCCCAAAGAAAGGAGGAAACACGCTTGGCTATTACACGGAAGCGTAAAGAAGAATTGATTCAGCAGTATGTTGATTTGTTGGCAGATGCGCGCGGCGTCGTGATCACTGAATATCGTGGAATGACGGTGCAGCATTTGGATGCGTTGCGCGGCAAATTGCGTGAGCAGAATTCGTCATTCACCATCACCAAAAATACGCTGCTCAAGATCGCGCTGAACGAAGTGGGTATGGCCGTTCCCGAAGATATGCTCAAGGGGCCGGTGGCGCTCGTCGTCGCCAACAATGATCTACCCAGCACGGTTAAAACAGTCCTTGAATATGCAGATGACAATGATCTGCTGATTGCTAAGGGCGGTATCAGTGGCGAATCAACCTTTGCTGAATCGGATCTGAAAGCTTTGTCTGAACTGCCGCCGTTGGACGTGATCCGCGCCCAATTGATCGGCATGACCACGATGCCAATCGCCCAATTCCTGGGCTTGTTGGAAGAACCAGGACGGCAGTTGGTGGGTGTCATCAAGGCCGGGTCGGAATGCCTGGTCAATGTTTTGGCCGCCTACGCCGCCAAAGAAGAAGGTGCTGCCTAACCATCAGGCGCTTAACCTTCGCCTTAGCTATTCAATCGTTTGAACATCAGTTTATCAATCTATAGCGATACGAAGCTATCACATTTTACGAAAGGGAATACAATGGCAGACCTACAGAAACTCGTGGAAGAACTCAGCGCCCTGACCGTGATGGAAGCGGCTGAACTCAAGAAAATGTTGGAAGAAGAATGGGGTGTTGAAGCGGCAACCGGCGGCGGGATGATGATGCCGATGGGCGCGATGATGGGTGCTGGCCCTGCGGCGGCAGCCGAACCCGAAGAAGAAAAGACTGAGTTCAATGTCGTGCTCAAAGACATTGGCCCCAAGAAGATCGAAGTGATCAAGGTTGTCCGCAGCCTGACCAGCCTCGGCCTGAAAGAAGCCAAAGACCTCGTTGAAGGCGCGCCCAGCAACGTCATGGAAGAAGTCAGCAAAGAAGCTGCTGAAGAAGCCAAGAGCAAGCTGGAAGAAGCTGGCGCAGTGGTCGAACTCAGCTAACGCGCGTTTTTGCCCAACGCTAATTCTTAACTCAAAAAACAAACGGGCGATTCGCACACCACGAGTCGCCCGTTTTTATTGTGTTCACCACCCCTATTGTGTGTAATATTTTAACCGTTCAAACGGGTCTTCGTAGGATGTAGATTTATCCTCAGCCGCCTTAAGCTGTGCCGCCGCCTCGATCTCACGCATCAATAGACTGTAATTCGGAACAATAAATATCCAGGCTTCAGCGCGCGGCGAAAACATATATTTGTTCAGCATCCGTTGCAGGCGTTTTTTGGGCGCAGGCCACGATCTCACATGCATCTCAACCGCAGTCATACTCATCAGGGGCAGCATTAATGGTTTATTGGTCCCCTTCAATTCATCCCGGTCAAAGACTTTGGAAACCTGCACCGATTGCACCTGATTGATCCGCAAATAGCTGATCAAAGTCCGGTAGAAGGGCGTGCGAATTTCCAGCAGGTCCGAACGACACTGAATATAAGCCTGACGGCGGGCAAGCTGCGAGATCATCCACAACCCCAACCCGGATAAGAACAGGACAAGCCCCACCAGCGCTAATGTTTCTTTCTTAACCGCCGGGCTTTCCAAATCCGACACGACTACCGGCAAAAAGAAAATAAGGCCAATGATCACCATGAAAATACCAGGGCCGCGATACCGCTTGCCAAGGTTATAGTACACAAGCAATGGATGGCGGATAGGCTTTTTAGAGTCCCCTTGTTGGGTGTTGGGATCGGGTGTTTCTTGCGCTTTTTTTCGACGGGCCATAATGAACTTTCTCCTTAAATGAAAAGAGATATAAGGCGAACAGGCTTTATTGTACCCATATTTTTACATCATTTGTCTTTTTTAACCTTGGTACTATTTGCTAGACTTCGAACTAAATTTTTTTTACACTTAGTATAGATGATAAATCAAGTTCATGGGAAGGTCGATCAATGACCGTCATTCCGGCTGAGAATGTAGAAATTGTCATTCGAGAAGGCACATGGCGCATCCTATCTTCCGGTCAATCGCTAACGCCTGACATCTTGTTTCAGGTTACGCGCGGTGGCGGTGTGATAGAGTATGCAGATGACTATGGCCGCGATCATCATCTGCCGGGAACCGTCCTCTCAGTCAACTATGTGCGCGCGGTTGTGATTGGCTATGAGGAAAATTCCCGGTGTTGGAAACTTGGTTTTCATGTGGCCCGTAATGACCAGGAAAAAGCGCGCTGGCTCGAACTGGTGCGCTGGCTGCCGAGTGACAATGATCGCTATGCTCAGGCAGCCCAACAAGCCGGACGCGAACTCGCTGAACATATTGGGTGTCCCCTGAAAGTGTTCGGCGCTAAGAAATTACCACAACGCCCCCCTAGCAGCAAACGTAGCGGCGTGACCGGGCCGCTCGTGCCGCATAAGCGCGAAGATATTGGACCGCAGCGAGTCAAACTCTTTGCCCAATCGGTCAATTTACCGGTGCAATATCCCGGCATCTGGCTGGGTCGTTCGCGCGGGGAAGTAACACTCCGCCTGACAAAAGATGTCATTGATAAATCGGGTGGCAAAATTGCGCCATCATTTAACCAGTGTATTATCGATCCCGAAAAAGGCAAAATTCGCTTGCTGCCGCCGACTGGCCTGTTAGGAAGTATCTTTGGCGGGTCGCAGGGGCGCGAAATTCGATCTGATCTGGTGCAAAATATCGAACTCCGGCACACCATCACCCGCGACTTTGAATCCACCCAGGATACCGACGGTACGCTGACGGAAATCACGCACCTGCACTATGCCTGGGAAATTTTCCTGACCCTGCCCGATGAAGGGATTTTGCTGGCGCAAACCACCCACTCGACCAGCAGCGATCTGGCGCGCAAACGCAGCATGGTCGGCAACAAATTCTCGGTGAACACCAAATCCGGGATCGAATATCTGCGCCAGCATCAGGCCGATCAAGAAGCCTATGAAGCGGCGGAAACGTTCGCGCGCACCGTCGCCGTTGTTATCGCTAGCGCGCTCAGTGTGCGTCTGGTCAAAACGGAGAGCAACGGCGCAGAATCATAAGCGGGCACACTGCCGCACTTCACACCGTGTCCCCGCTATCACAATTACAGCTTATATCGTATTAATCGAGGCGCAGCCAGTGAAACGCATACGGAGCCAGTTCAAAGGCTGATGGTCCATCACTGATCACAGGCCAGGCATTGCCAGTCAGTGCATCCACTGGTTCGACACCCGCCCACGCCGCCAGATCAAGCGTCACCTGTTGTGCCTGATTCGTCAGATTAATCAGGACCAAAAAGCGCTCAGTCTGGCCAGTTGTGTCGTCCTGATACACGCGCCAATATCCCAAAACGCCCTCATTATCCGGCAGGACAAATTCAAATGTGCCGCGCCCAAACGCGCGGTATTGTTTGCGCAGCGCCAAAATTTTTCGCGTGAAATGCCACAACGAGACCGGATTCGCGCGCTGCTGTTCGACATTGACGCGCTGGTAACTGAACTCGTCTGTGTCAATCACAGGTTCATAGGTCGCATCAGCTTCCGAAAAACCGGCGTTTTTCGTATTATCCCACTGCAACGGCGTGCGCACGCCGTTCCGATCATCGAGCCAGATGTTATCGCCCATGCCAATTTCATCGCCATAATAAATGATGGGCGATCCTGGTAGTGAAAACAGCATCGCATTCAATAACCGGATGCGGCGCTCATCGTTATCCAGCAAGGGCGCTAACCGGCGGCGAATACCGAGGTTCTGGCGCATCCGGGGTTCTGGCGCATATTCTGCCCACATAAACTGACGCTCATCTTCCGTCACCATTTCCAGCGTCAATTCGTCATGATTGCGCAGGAAAATACACCATTGCGTCAACGCGGGGATGTCCGGGGTGCGCGCTAAAATATCCACAATGCTCTGGCGGCTGGCTTGCTTGAGCGCCATAAACAAGCGCGGCATGATGGGGAAATGAAACGCCATGTGAAACTCATCATCATCCCCAAAATAAGCGCGAACATCGTGCGGCCACTGGTTCGCTTCCGCCAATAGAATCCGGCCCGGCCACTTGGTATTCATGTGCGCGCGTAATTGTTTCACATAATCATGTGTTTCGGGCAAATTCTCGCAGTTTGTGCCCTCGCGCTCGATTAAATAAGGGACAGCATCCACGCGAAAACCGTCGATCCCCAATTCCATCCAGAAATCGACGATCCTGAGCATTTCCTCACGCACGGCGGGATTATCATAATTCAGATCAGGCTGCTGCGAATAAAACCGATGCCAGTAATATTCGCCGGTTAATTCGTCATACGCCCAGTTGGATTTCTCGGTATCAAGAAAGATAATCCGCGCATCCTCGTACCGTTTATTCGTTTTGCTCCACACATACCAATCGCGTTTGGGCGCGGTTGTAGAGGAACGCGATTCAATAAACCAGGGGTGCTCATCTGAGGTGTGATTCACCACGACATCAATAATAATTCGCATCCCGCGCGCATGAACACCCTCAACCAGCGTCTTAAAATCAGCCAGCGTACCAAAATCTTTGTGAATGTCGTAATAGTCGGCGACATCATAACCATCATCAAATAAAGGCGAGGGGCAAATCGGCAGCAGCCAGATACAATCGACACCTAATTCCTGCAAATAATCTAATTTTGCGATTAATCCCTTTAAATCACCGTTACCGTCGCCGTTGCTATCGCGAAACGCGCGTACATACAATTCATAAAACACAGCATCTTTATACCAGGTGTGGGTCATAAAATGTCCTTCGCTGAATGTTCTGGTTTTTAGAGATTTTCAAAGTTCAGATCAGCGCAGCGCCAATCGCTCAATTACTCGACAAAATGAATGCTTAAGACCAGATGGCCCAGGCGCAATTCATCGCCATCCTGCAAGATGCGCGACTGATACGCCACCAGTCTTTGGCCGTTAACATAGGTGGCATTCGAACTGTTCAAATCAACAACTTTTAACAGGTCATCATCAATAACCAGTTCGGCATGACGCCGGGATACCCCTTTTTCCCGCGCATCAAACCGGCTCAGATCAATATCAGGCGCTATGCCCGCTTCATTGTCAAAGCGGCCCAACACGAAACGCTCTTTTGAAAGTGGCAAGGTAAACGGCGGCGCATCCTCACTAACGGGTTGTAAAACAATATGCTGCCGTGCGCCCAACCGTGCCGCCCCCCAGCGCGAAATTTCAACCCGTTCAGCAAGGCTATCTAACCGGCGCGTCTGGTCAGAGGCGAGCTTGCCCGGCAAGAAACCTGGGTCCAGGGGCAACCCACATTTCACGCACAGTTGCTCATGCTCTGGATTTTCATGATTACAATATGGGCACTTCATCAAAAAATTCCTTTGCGATGTTGTTTTACACAGTATATCGAACTGTTGCCAGTTGAGACAATATATGAGTCAGCCCCAGCAGGGTAAAAAACTGGTAAATCTCAGGCTTGATTCAGGCTATCGCTAAGACACGCGGGCTAAAGGTGTGTATACTCTAATTAAGCCATATGCAACAGCACATCAGGAGCATTAATGAGCGAACAAGAACTCAATTGGGTCCAACGCCTGGGACAAAGCGGGCACAAACTGACAACGGCGCAACGCTATTACGAACGCGGCCTGGATCATTTTACGAATGGCCGGTGGCCGGCGGCGCTGGCAGATTTAGACGAAGCCCTGGTACACGAGCCGGATAACGCCGAATACTATATTACGCGCGGGTTGATTTTGCTCCAAATGGGCGAGGATGGCGAAGCCGAAGACGATTTCATCTACGGGCTGGGCCTTGATCCGACGCAGTGGGCTGCCCATTATGGACGCGGGATGCGCGCTTACAAAAACGCTGAGTATCAGGCCGCCATCAACCAATTTTCGCGCGCGCAACATGTCGCGCCTGAACGCCCTGAAATCTACTTTCACCGGGCTATTTGCTTTTTCAAGATGGCGAACGCAACCGAGGCGATCCGCGATATGGAGTTCGCCCAACGGCTGCTCGATCCTGACGATAAACGCCACGATCAAGCTAAAAAATGGATTGACCTATTTAAAACGACACAAACTTAATCGATTACAGTGCCAGCTTGCCCTTGTCATCCAGTCAGGCGCACGCTAGCATGGAGCATTACACCGCAGGCTATTAGAAAGCAGGTCACAACTACATGAAAGCTATCATCTTATGTGCGGGCAAAGGCACTCGCCTTTATCCCGTGACGCTCACTATGCCTAAACCCCTGGTCCCAGTAGCCAACAAAGCCTTGTTGAAATATGCTATCGAAACCCTCACCTGCATGGGCGCTACCGAAATCGGGTTGGTGGTCAACAGCCTCGACTCACCCATCCGCAGCCAATTAGGTGATGGCCTGGATACGGTGGGTGTGCCGTTGACCTACATTGAGCAAAGCAACCCGCAGGGGTTGGCTCATGCGGTTAAATTGAGCGAACCGTTCATCGGCAATGAACCCTTCATCATGTACCTGGGCGACAATATTTTCCAGGACAAAATGACAATCCTCTATGAAAAATTTGAACACACCAGCGCAGGTGCAGCGATTGCGCTCACTGAAGTTCCTGATCCGCACCGGTTTGGCATCGCGGAACTGGAAGGGGATAAAATCAAACGGTTGATCGAAAAACCCAAAGACCCGCCCTCCAACCTCGCCATTGCCGGAGTATACGTTTTTCAACCGGCAATTTTTGATGCAATCGATCACATCAAACCATCATGGCGCAATGAACTAGAAATCACGGATGCAATCCAGTATTTGCTGGACCAGGGCCAAACGGTGATTCCATACATTGTGGATGGTTGGTGGATTGATGCAGGCAACGCCGATTCGATTGTGCTGGCAAACCAACTCGTGCTTGAAGACCTACCCTATACCCCGCCCTTTAACGGCGACGCACGCATTCAGGGCAAGTCAGATGTATCGCACCGGGTCATCCTTGGCGAAAATGTGCAAATCATCGACAGCATGATTCGCGGCCCGGTAACAATTGGCGATGGGACGATCATCCGTGATTCATACATTGGCCCGTATACGTCGATTGGGGAAAATGTGTTCATCGAAGGCAGCGAAATCGAACACAGCATTGTCATGCGCAACTGCGAGATCAAGTGTGTGGATCGTCGCATCGATTCCAGTCTGATCGCCGACAATACCAGAGTGATCACAACTCCGAACCGGCCTAATACGCACCGGCTGGTATTAGCCGAAAACAGCGTCGTTCAGTTCTAATCATTCTCACAAAAAAATGCGGGCCTGCTGTGCATATATTATTGAGCAGCAAGCCCGTTCATGTTTTCCGATCTGATCCACGCAAAACGCGCCGTTATACGTCCAAAGTTGCGCTCTTGGCGTGCGTGGTGATAAAGCGGCGGCGCGGGGGTACACTGCTGCCCATCAGCATATCAAACACGCGATCCGCTTCGGCAGCGTCCTCAATCGTGACCTGTAACAAGGTACGATTTTCCGGGTCCATTGTCGTTTCCCACAACTGATCCGGGTTCATTTCACCCAAACCCTTATACCGTTGCAAAGCGACACGATCAGGACTCTTGAGCTTTTTCACGATGAGATCGAGTTCACGATCAGTATAGGCGTACAATTTCTGCTTGCCGGATTTGATCAGGTAAAGCGGCGGCTGGGCGATATAGAGATGGCCACTGGTGATAAGCGGCGTCATGTAACGGAAGAAGAATGTCAGCAGCAGCGTGCGGATGTGCGCGCCATCAACGTCAGCATCAGTCATAATTATAACACGCCCGTAACGCAATCCACTAATATCGAAATCATCCCCAATGCCGACACCAAGCGCCGAGATCAGCGCCTTGACTTCATTGTTATCCAGAATCTTGTTCAGCCGTGCGCGCTCAGTATTCAAAATCTTACCGCGCAGGGGTAAAATCGCCTGGAAGTGACGGTCCCGACCTTGTTTGGCGCTGTTGTGGACAAACACCCCGCTCGCCAACGCGAAATTATGCGTTCCTGGGACTTCAAGATCATACACGTCGATGCGATCTTCGATGCGCTCAATGGCTACGATACGATGATTGTAATTGGCTGCGACTTCTAACATTTCCGCGCCAACGACCTGCTCATAAGCGCTCTCATCCGCCAATATATGCGTGAACAACCAACTTTCCGAACGCGGGTCCCAAACCATCTCGTACCCGTCAATCGTGATGCCCGGTTCCGCCATATCAGACAACTTGCGGTACAACGGCATCAGCGAATCGTCTGAGGTTAAATCTTCGGCTGCTTTGTAACTACTATCACGCAGCATGAAACGGTGATCCGGTGTGCAAGTAATCACCTCGCCCGTATCCAACGTAACGCGGATTACTGCGGCATTACGTTTCGTGACCCGCGCGTTGATCGCTTGCTCAATTCCGATTTTGCCATCACGCCGGATGGTATAGCAGAAAAGCTCTTTACCTGCGGCCTGTTCTGCAACCAATTCACGAAAACTTACATTGCGACCATCAGCCAAAGCGATCTGCGTATCACCGGAAAAACAACCGCCTGCCGAATCACCCTCGACGATATACAACTCGGAGCGCATCGGATTGCGTTCAGAACAGTCCGCGAGTTTACCAGGGAGTGTCGTGTTTTCGAGCAGATTCGCGCCGCGCCGCACGAGATCACGCGCTTTCTTGGCGGCATCCCGCGCACGCATCGAGGTCATACACTGTTCCACAATGCGCTTGGCATCGCGCGAATTGACCTCCAAAAACTCCATGAATGCATCCGATGTAACCTGCGAAACTGCCCCCTGAATTTCCGGGTTCATCAACTTGACTTTCGTCTGGCTTTCGAACTGCGGATTAGGCAGTTTGACACTCACAATCGCGGTCAATCCTTCGAGCGTATCATTACTGGAAAAATTCGTGTCTTTTTCCTTGAGCAAACTCACCTTACGCGCATAAAGATTGATCGTGCGGGTGATTGACGCCCGCAGCCCGGCCTGATGACTCCCCCCATCCGGGGTATGAATGGTATTAGCAAAATACAATTCAGTGGTTGTCGAGGAATCGGTATATTGAAACGCGACTTCGACATTCACCGTATACGCTTTACGCCCGTTCTCTTCAGCTTCAATTTCGACATCGCGTTCAGCAAAAATCGGGTCGTGCAGCGCCGTTCGGTTACGATTCATGTAACGCACAAACGAACGAATCCCGCCTTCAAAATAGAAGGTTATTTCACGCGGCAGTGGTTTTTCGCGTTCGTCGCGCAAGGTGATCGTCACGCCGCGCGCGACAAAAGCCATTTCGCGGAAACGCTGCGCCAGCGTGTTGAAGCTAAACTCATTGCGTTCCATAACGGTATAGTCGGGCATAAACGTGTGGCACGTACCGGTTGCTTCACCGGGTTCCATATCGCGCACTACATCAACCGAAGTTCGCGCGATACCGGTTTCATATTTCTGACGATGCAGTTTGCCATTACGCCACACATCAGACACTAACCACTCGGACAAAAAGTTGACGGCGGAAACACCAACACCGTGCAGACCACCGGAAACTTTATAGGCCGACTCATCGAATTTGCCACCCGCGTGCAGGTTGGTCATAACGAGTTCAAGCGTTGAAACACCGTAATCGGGATGAATACCTACCGGGATACCACCGCCATTATCCGCCACCGACACCGAACCATCCTCATAAAGCACAACAGAAATATGGTCGCACCGTCCGGCTAATGCTTCATCAATCGAGTTATCAACCACTTCATAAACCAAGTGATGCAGCGCCCGAATATCGGTTCCGCCGACATACATACCGGGGCGCATCCGTACCGCTTCACGCCCCTCTAACTTGCGGATATTTGACTCAGTTTGCTGTGAACTTTGATCCGCCACCGAATCCTCCTACACCCTGTCAATAAACAAACAATGCCCAAAACCGATCCGTCATAGATGGTTGCTCAAGCGGGATGTTCGCTGCTCTGTTTACACGTTTTTGAGGCTCAACTGACCATTAAAAACGGCGGTGATAGTGATTGGAACAACCGACAACTCTGAACACATGTTCGATCATTCAGATTATACTCAAATCCCCAAAATTCGGCCAGTTTTCCCCTAAAATTATACCGCACATGGCGCATTTCAGCAAAGTTGCCACAACCCGGATCGCTGGTAAAATCGAGGCCATGAACCGGCCCATTGCTTTACTCACCGATTTTGGACTCGCGGACGCTTACGTCGGCACGATGAAGGGCGTCATGTTATCGATCTGTCCGACGGCGCACCTGATCGACATCACGCATGACATTCGCCCGCAGCAGATACGCCAAGCGGCTTACATGCTGTGGACCACTTACCGCTATTTCCCCCCTGATACCATTTTCATGGTCGTAGTTGATCCCGGCGTCGGTACATCCCGCGAACCTATCGCCGTTGCCACGGATCATGGGATATTTGTCGCGCCGGATAATGGCGTGCTGAGTTATGTCTTGAACGAACGCACCATTCGCCACAGCGTCCGGTTACAAAACCCCGCCTACCGGCTTGCCGATGTAAGTCAAACGTTTCACGGGCGTGATATTTTCAGTCCGGCGGCAGCCCATCTCGCCAATGGCGTTCCAGTTGATGAATTAGGCCCAGTACAGCCCGAATTGGTCCGGCTGGATAATCTACACCTGACGATTGAAATCGCACGGGAAACGACCCAAATTCGCGGCGAGGTGCTGCATATCGATCAGTTTGGCAATGTGATCACCAGCATCGGGCAATTAAGCTGGATCGACGAGCACATAGTGCAGCTTATTCCCTCCTTTGGGCAAATAACAGAACCACTCCCAAATTTTCCCGTGCAGCATAGCTGCGTTACCATTAGCGCACACAAAATATGTCCCATCCAGCGCACGTATGGCAGGGTCGCGCCGGGCACACTCGTCGCGTTGGTTGGCAGTTCCGGGCAGCTTGAGATCGGGATCAATCAAGGTCATGCCGCCCAAACACTTGGGGCAACATCAGGTGATGCGGTGACACTGACCATCACACACAATCAGGATTAAATAACTTATGCAAGAACAATTTGTAATCGAAGGCAACCACCAATTGAGCGGCGAAGTAACGGTGAGCGGCAACAAAAACGCCGCGTTAAAAATGCTCCCCGCCTGCTTGCTGACCGATGAACCCGTCATATTGACGAACGTACCCGATATTGCCGATGTGCGGATCACGTTTGAACTCCTGCGACACCTGGGAGTTGAAGTTGAGGCTTTAGGCGATCATCGCATTCGCGTTCATGCCAAAAATATCACGACCAACGAATTGGATCGCGCGCTGTGCCAGCGTATTCGCTCCTCGATTGTATTTGCCGGACCGATGTTAGCCCGCACAGGCAACCTGTCACTTTATCCCCCCGGCGGCGATGTGATCGGGCGGCGGCGGTTGGATACCCATGTATTGGCGCTGCGTAAACTGGGCGCAACGATTGAGTTTAACGGCGCGTTTAAGATGAACGCGGATGGTTTAAGCGGCGCGGAAATTCTGCTGGATGAGGCCAGCGTCACCGCTACCGAAAATACGTTGATGGCGGCGGCGCGCGCCAAAGGGACCACCACCATTCACAACGCCGCCTCTGAACCGCACATTCAGAATTTATGCCACATGCTCACCGGCATGGGCGCGCACATTGACGGGATCGGGACAAACCGCCTGACTATTCAAGGCGCGGATCGCTTGCAGGGCGGCGAATTTCGTGTCGAAGCGGATTACGTGGAAACGGTGAGTTTCGTCGGGATCGCGGCGGTCACAGGCAGCGAGATGCGCATCCGTGAAGCTGATCCGCAGTATTTGCACATGGCGGCGTTAGTCTTCGAAAAATTGGGCATCACCTGGCAGGTGGAAGGACGTGATCTGATCGTCCCACGCGGGCAATCACTGGTCATCAAGCGCGACCTCGGCGATCAAATTCCTGAAATCAAGGCGCAGCCCTGGCCCGCCTTCCCTTCCGATATGATGAGTATCGCACTGACCGTCGCCACGCAATCGGTAGGCACAGTGCTTTTTCACGAATGGATGTATAACACACGCTTGTTCTTCACAGATAAATTGGTCGGCATGGGCGCGCGCATTTTCCTCTGCGATCCGCACCGGGCCGTCGTGCATGGGCCAACGGTCCTGCGCGGCGTGGCGAACATCACCAGCCCGGATATACGCGCGGGCATGTCCCTGCTGATCGCGGCGCTGGCGGCGCGTGGCACAACCACGATCCGCAATATTGGGCAAATTGATCGCGGCTATGAGCGCGTCGAAGAAAAATTACGGGGCTTGGGCGCACACATCCGCCGGGAGTCTGTACCCGGTACATAACAAAACCTCTGCGCGTAATCAATCCGACGAAAATTTTGTGTTATGCGTTTTTCGCTGCCCTCTGCGCGAGCAGTTCGCGCTGCGACATCAACACAAGACTACCTTCGGCTATCCCGGTTTCGCGGGCAACCGCCGGACATTTCACCTTCAAGATGAAGTAAATATTGGCGTCAACGTCACTCAGCGTTTCAAAGTTTGCCATACCCTTAGCAATGATCACATCCGCCGACTCAAACGCTGCTCGAAATTCCAAAGAACACAGGTCAAATGGTGCGCCCAGATAGTCACAGCCGGTTTCGATAATCGTCGCCACCTGATCCATCCCCGACTGACGCGCATCAGTACGGGTTACATCATTGATAACCGGCCCGGACTTAACAGCGAAGGTCACAGACTGCGGGGACAGCGCTTCGACCAGCAACCGGTCAAACACGATCTCACCCGCGTTATCCCCTAGATAGAGAATTCGTTGCGCAAAAACAAGGTCTTGTTTTAGCTGATCAAGGTGATTGATCGCCCAGGTCGTTGCCTGAACTTGCGTCACGGCTTCGACTACATCGACGTGCGCAAAAATACCCAAATCCATGATATTGCCCATAGCGGCGACCCGCGCGGCGGCTTCCAGCGTATCAGGGGAATTTTGCACATAGGCGACCAATGTATCATAGACGCTTAACGCGAGATCATTGTACCGTTGCTTCTCCTCGCGGTATGGATCATCAACGCCAAAATAAGACCGAACCGCTTTGATGAGCGGCGTCACATTTTCTGGCGGACTTTTTTCGGCATCCACCGCCGGTATACACTCTGCCGCGCGTTTGAGTACGTTAACCTTGTCTTCTGTGCTATCCGTCATGTGCTGCGAAGCCAACAACGCCTGTTTCATAAAACAGACAATACATTCAGGTGCAGTTTTCATCAAATTACCTATGCTTTCGTTGCGCGTTTACTATCGCGGCATTAAGCAACTGTTCAGGATCGACCATCACGCCATTTTACAACTCAAGTGTACAACAGTCAATTTTTATAGTACAATCAGAAGCAATAATAGGGAAAGGCATCATTCATCATGGAAGAAATTGCGCCGAATGTCGGCCCCCACATCCGCGCCATCCGTGAACAGCGCGGCCTCTCGCTACGTGCGCTGGCCGAACGATGTCATTTGTCGATCAACGCAATCAGTCTAATTGAACGTGGAGAAAACTCGCCCACCGTGTCTTCATTACATCTACTTGCTACTGCACTTAATGTGAAGATCACGGATTTCTTCGAGAACCCACACGAACAGGCTGTTGTTTATGTCAAACCCGAACAACGATTAGCCACTCAAAGCAATGGCTTGCTGATGGAAAGTCTCGGCCTCGGACTGCGTAACCAGCAATTAGAACCTTTCATGATCACCATTGCCCCCGACACCGGAGCCGACAGCGAAGCTATCACGCATCCCGGACAGGAATTTGTGCATTGCTTAGAAGGGATTGTGCAGTATCAGGTCAACAAGCAAACTTACCAGTTGGAGCCGGGCGACAGCCTGTTATTCGACGCGACTCAACCTCACTCTTTCCGTAATGAGCGCGATTTCCCGGCCAGATTGTTATTGATTTTTCAAGCAATGGAAGGCACTCATCTGGCGCGGCAGCGTCACCTGGAATTATGAATTTTACCATCTGCGCAAGCCACAGAACCACACCACTCCTCACTAAATCATAAAATCATAAAACAAAGACCCACCGCCAGAGGTGATGGGTCTTTACTTTCATCGGTTAAGTACCAAGCCCAAACAGGCTTACACTGTTGAAAGGTCCCATTCTTCATGCAGCTTGGGCACATCATTCAGCAAACGCTGAGTATAGGGTTCTTGCGGATTCAAAATCACGTCGTCGGCGGAGCCACTTTCCACAAATACACCATGTTCCATGATGTAGACGGTATCCGACACATAGTAAGCCAGACCAATATCATGGGTGATAAAAATTGGCGTCATGCCAATTTCATCGCGCAAATTCATCAGCATATCCAAAATCGTCGCGCGCGAACAGGCATCAATCATCGAAGTCGGTTCGTCAGCTAACAGAATCTTCGGCTTGAGCAAAAAGATACGCGCAATCATCAAACGCTGCTGCTGTCCGCCTGACAACTCGAAGGGATATTTGTTTGTCAGTTCATCAAACTTCAAATTGACAAAGCTGCACGCCTCTTCCATCATCGCCCGTTTTTGGTCGTAGGGCAGTCTACGCCCGCCACGCATCCGAATACAATCGAGCAACACCGCATCAATCTTCCGGAAGATGTTATAGGAAGAAAAGGGGTCCTGGAAAATGGCCTGGATGTTTTGCCAGTATTGCCGCTTTTTCTTGTGCGAGCTGATGTCGCGGAGTTCCCCTGCGAAGTAAATCTCGCCTTCGGTGGGTTTGAGTAAGCCCAGCAACATCTTGGCTAATGTCGTCTTGCCACTACCCGACTCGCCCACAATCGAAATGATTTCGCCCTTTTTGAAGCTGAAATCGACATGATCAACCGCGACGGTCTTATTGGGACCAAAACCAAACACCCGGGTCAACCCCTTGCCGCTCAAAATCTCCGCACCAACCGCCGTTTCTTCCTTGCCTTTAGCTTTCATTTTCGTAAGCCTTTCTCAAGTCTTCTTCTGGTATGATGCAGCGATAGGTGCGTCCCCCACCAGTATCCCGCAGATTGACTGAAATCGCCTGACATTCTGGCATGGCAAATTTACAGCGCGCGGCAAACCGGCAGCCAGCCGGCGGATTTTTAAGATTGGGCGGAGTGCCGGGGATAGCGGTTAATTTGACATCGCGCAACCCTGCTTCGGGTACGATGATCGACCCCATCAGCGCCTTAGAATACGGGTGAATGGGATCGAAAACAACTTCATCAGCCGATCCTCGCTCTACAATCTGCCCGGCGTACATAACCATGATGTCGTCGGTGACATTGTAAAGCAAAGGCAGTTCGTGCGTGATAAAAATCAGCGATTTGATGATGCCTTTTTCCATCAAATCCAGAATCATCTTAATGACCATTTTTTGTGAGGTTACATCGAGCGCGGAGGATGGCTCATCAGCGATCAATACTTTAGGGGACAAAATTACCGAAGTTGCAATCACAGTTCGCTGTTTCATGCCGCCAGATAGCTCGACGGAATACTTTTGCAGCACGTCCGCCGGTAGACCGAGCAGTTCGAAACGCTCTCTGGCAAGCTCATAAATTTCTTGCCTGGTGACCCTGGGGTTATGCGCCTGAATAACATCCTCAATAAAACGGATGACCTTCTGCGTGGGATTAAGCGCGTTCATCGCCGCCTGGGGAATATAAGAAATCTCGTTGCCCAGGATGGTTTTACGCACATTATCCGGGTTCATACCCGTGATGTTTCGCCCATCAACAATAATTTCCCCACTGGAATAGTGCAGGGGCGGGAAATAGTACCCCATCAGGCTCAGGGCCAGCGTTGATTTCCCGCAGCCTGATTCACCGGCAATACCGATTGATTTTCCATCTTCAACCTTGAGGGAAACATGATCAACCGCATAAATGTCTTCCCGAAACCGGGTGATGTACTTCGTTGTCAATTCGTTGACTTCCAAGATGACTTTTGACATGATGATCACTTAGTCCCTTAAGGCTGGATTGAATACCTGGTCAAGACCTGTATTCATCAAATTCATCGAGAACGCAATCAACGCAATAATGAGTATCACGGGGAAGTACGCCCACCACTTACCCAAGAGGGGCGCCTGGTAGATCAACGCCCAGTTCAACATCAGTCCCAGCGTGGGAACTTCCGTCGTGCGGGGTCCTAACCCCAAGATCGACAACCCGGCCTCCGCCAGAATACCGGATGAAATTTGCAAGATCAGCGCCATCACCACATAGGAAGCAATATAGGGCAGAATGTCCATTGCCAGGATGTGAATAATCGAATGCCCCGACAGTTTCGACAGGTTGACGTGATCGCGGTTGCGGAGTGAAATCACCTGGGCACGCACCGCCCTAGCTGTCCAGACCCAGGAGGTAAATCCGATGACCACCGCGATGGTGAAAGCGCCGCGTTTCTCCTGCCCGATGCTAAATGAAATCAGGATCAGCAGAATAATACTCGGAATGACAGTGAACAGGTTCGTGATAAACATGATCAAATCATCAACAATACCGCCGATATAGCCGGACACCAACCCCAGAATCAGACCGATTGTGGTCGCAACCGTACCGGCCACAAACCCAATAGTCAGGGATACGCTAATTGCTTTGATCAACTCGGTCAGCACATCACGACCAAAGTTATCTGTACCTAGCGGCAAAACGCGCACATTGGGCACTTCGCCGACATTCACATAGGTGGTTTGGTCGATGACATATTTTTCCTCCAGCACACCCGTATCTTCATTCGCCACGGCAACCGTTGCCCCTTCAGTCGCCAGCAACCCATCCAGGGAGGCGGTAAGACGAATATAGTAGTTTCGATCAGCATTCGTCATACCGGGGAGACGTACTGTAGGGTCGAAGTTAGTAGTCCATAGATCGATAAGTTTGGCTGTATCATCGACATCAATCTCATCTTCCGGGAGTTCCGCCCCGATAACCAACCATTCCTTCATGGCTTGGCGATCCTCAGCGTTCAACTTACTGGCAATGCGTTTCGTGGCCGCATTATCCAGAATAAGCGTGTACGACTCGGAAAAAGTCATGCTGTCGTAAACGTTCACATAGATTCCTGGGGGCAGGAACGTTCCCCGACTAATAGTTTTCAACGGCGGGTATTCTACCAACAAGGGGTAAATCAACACGGTCAACATGATGATCATGAATATCACAAAACCGAAGAGAAACTTGCCGGATCGAAAAATTTGTCCAAGTAAATGTTTCATGGTTGTCTTTCCGCCTATTCTGCTTGAGCGGCTTTAACGCGCGGATCAATAAATCCATAGAGGATTTCAAGGGCAAAGACCGCGATCAACGTCATGATGGTGATAATCAGTGTTGACGCCGAAATGAGCGGGTAATCCCCGCCTAACGAAGCAGTCAGGAGAGTCGTGCCAATCCCCGGATAACTGAAAATGATCTCAGCGAACAGTGCCCCGCCCACCATGGTTCCGATAGACAGCGCCAGTCCCGTGATCTGGGGCAACATCGCATTTCTAAAGACATACTGGATAATTTTGCGGTCTTTAATACCTAGAAAACGCGCATATTTAACATAATCTGCATTCAACTCATAGATCGCCATTGAACGCATCCCAATCGCCTGACCACCAATGGTAATCAAGACAATCGACCAGAATGGCAGTTGATAATGAACAATAACCGACCATACAAATTCAGGACTGTTATTGGGAATCATGTCATAACCATAGCCGCCAGATACAGGAAACCATTTCAGTTCGACGGCGAAGATCACCAACATAATGATCGCCATCCCAAAGGCAGGAATATTGCTCAGGAAAATACTGAGGGGCATCAGCAATCGATCAAAGTTTCCTTTGAGGTACGCAGCCAGCGCGCCAAGAGTATTCCCAAGTACCCACCCAACAATAATGGCCGGAAATTGCAGCGCAATCGTCCACCCGATAGAGGATCGGATGACATCATTAACCGTTCGCGGGTACTCAGCGATAGAATAGCCAAAATCGCCACGCAGGACATTCTGAACGTAAATAACAAACTGTTCCACCATCGGTTTATCAGTGGCAAACAATTCGATATATTGCTCATAAATGGCTTGCACCCCGGTAGCATCGGTTTGCCCCTGGGCCATCCGAGCAACAATGGCTGCCACTGGATCGGCGGGCATCAGTCGCGGCAAAATGAAATTTAGAATGAATGCAGCTACCAGGGTGACAGCGAACCACCCTAACTTCTTAAAGAAATAATTTCGATACTCTTTCAATGCGGCGCTCCTCAATAACTTTTGATGGGAGATAACAATGAGGTGACAGTCACCTCCCAGGCTCAGTTTTGGGTTTGGAAGCCAAAAACTGGAACCAATACGCTGAAGTGACTGTCACCTGCTTAGTTTATTAGTTAGTTACTTACGGGTTGACTAATTCCAGGTTATAGAGACACGCAATACCCCAACCATCGGTGCAGTCCATCGGTGGCACGGGCGGTTCGGTACCATCACCGTCAAACGGGAAGTTGGTCCAAACGCTTTCGTTTACCGTGTGGAAGGACTGCGGACGGTACATGAGTGTGAACGACGGAACATCGGTCAGGTACATTTTGACCAGTTCCGTATACAGTTCAACAACTTTATCAGGATCGGTTTCAGTCGGGATCGCCTGAATCAACGCATCGGCCTCAGGATTGACATAGCCACCCCAATTGCCGCTCCAGTTGCTGGTCATACCAACCCACTCAGAACTGAGCATGTTGCGGATACGGCCCCAAGGTTCGGTTGGGCCAGCGCCATTGCTCCACATCATGAAGATGTCGTAGCCTTCCGGCAACGGTTCATCGGACTTGGTAACGACGGTCTGGTACACGGACCATTCGGGGTAGTTGGTGGTGATGTCGATACCGATTTGAGCACCGGCGGCGGCAACAACTTCGATGGCCGCTTGCCAGTCCGACCACCCATTGGGGCAGGTTGCGACATAGTGTAGATTCACGCCATCCACTTCACGCCAACCATCACCATCGCTGTCCACAACACCAGCTTCGTCGAGGAGCGCCTTCGCGCCTTCGATGTCGTTACCAACCCATTGCAGATCGGCAACCGCTTCATGGTTATAGAGCGCTTGCTCACCGGCAGTTGGGTTCATCAGCGAACGCGGAACTTGCTCGAAGGTGGCGGACTGGTTGGTCATGGCGTTGGCAATGATCGTGGGATAATCCACGGCCATCGCAATCGCTTTACGCACCGCAACATTGTCCAGACCAACTGAAGAACCGGTCAGGTTGAAGAAAGCAGTGGGCAAGCTCGCGCCAATTTGGTAAGGAGCTTCGGGCAGATAGGTGGAAATCGCCAGACCATCTTCCAGCCAAAGGTCCTGCACATTGGAGTTGAACTGCTGGCTAACATCCACTTCACCAGCCTTCAATGCAGTCGTACCGGCGGCATTGTCTGCAAAAATGTTATGGGCGAGATACTTAGGAGCCGGTAACTTGCCCCACATGGAGGCGTCCTGGCCCCAGTAGTTATCATCACGAACGAGAACAACTTTGCTTTCGTCAGCGAAGAACGGGCCATAAGGACCAGAAAAAACAACATCTTCGGCGATATCAGCGAGGAACGCGGTGGCATCTTCGCCAACACGCTCTTCCATCACCTGGGTCCAGGCTTTCTGGGCGACATAGTTGGCGCTAAGGTATGACTCGACGAGCAGCGGGTTAAGCGCCGCACCGTTTTCATCCAACTTCGCCTTGACAACAACGGTCATCTCGTCAACTGCGCCAATATCTTCGATATAAGCGACGTTGCCAGCACCCGTGGGAGTATTGTACTTGACATGGGACGCCCAGGTGTAAGCGACATCTTCTGCGGTTACCGGGGTACCATCGTTCCAGTGCGCAGCCGGATTGAGGCTGAAGGTAATCTCAGTGCGAGCATCGTTCCATGCAAATGGACCATTAGCCAGCAGCGGATAGACCTGCCCGTCGAGCATGTTGTACAGGTAGGGCGATTCAAACATAGTGACGCGCGCGCTGGCTCCCTGTGCGATAGCCATCGCGTTATTCATGCTGCTTGAGTAGGGATTCCACCCCACAACCGCGCCCCACTGCTGACCATTGAAGTACAGCGTTTCATTGCGGGGCAATGTTTCCTGAGCGAGTGACGGCAGAGCCGCCGCCATCATCGCTACAACAACCAATAACGTGACGATAGTAAAACGGGTAACTTTCATTGCATTTATCTCCTGGTGAAATAAATCAAAACACTAATAGCTAGCCGACTTCCAACCGGTAATCGGTGGAACCGTTTACAGTGAACCGAATACGTGTCTTCGTCTTTTGTCCATCACCTCCCTCTATCCTGAAAAACAGGCTTATTCATACTGCGGTGTGAACTAGCGTTGCTCTTCACAAATTTTCCGCGTATCCAAGAATTATACCAATTTATGGGACATAATTACCGTTATTAAATTTCATTGCGCCACAGGTCGCCCGGATAATGAGTTGGGTGGGCAAAATCGTATGGCGTGGCGGAACCGGTCCTGTTTCCAGCAAATCAATCAATGTCTCAACCGCCAGCATTCCATTCTGATTCACCGGCTGGCGAATCGTGGTGAGCGGCGGATCAGCGATAGTAGCGGGCGAAAGATCATCAAATCCAACAATGGCTATATCGTCGGGGATCGTCAAGTTTGCTTCATGAATGGCTTGAATAGCGCCCAATGCCATTGTATCTGTCGCCACAAAAACGGCATCAGGATGATGAGGTAATAATTGGCGCATCGCCGTATAACCACCATCGCGCGTGAAATCGCCATATACGACCAGATTATCTTCTATGGAGCGATCACGTTCAGCGAGCGCCTTAGTATAGCCCTCGTAACGATCCATACTGGTTGTTGAGCTCATTGGCCCCGTGATGGTAGCAACACGCTGATAACCAAGACGGAGCAAATGTGACACCGCCATGTATGCACCCGCCACATTGTCCACATCGACAAAACTAGTATAAGCCTTATCAAGAGGGCGACCTACATAAACTGCCGGAATTTTGCGCGCAATTATTTGGGGAATGAGCGGATCGGTTATTTTATCCGCCGTGACGATCAGACCATCCAACAAACCTGTGCCCAATGCGCGCTGATAAACCTGATCTTGCTCCTCTTGTGAGTGGAAAACAAACAGCGCCAGCGTATAATCATGCATATTGCAGGCACGCGAAATACCCGTGATTAACGCGGCAAAATAGGGATCCGTAAAAATGAGATCGGCGCGACTGGGAATAATCAAACCAAGGATATTTGAACGCCGGGAGACTAACATGCGGGCTGCTTGATTTGGTTGATAGCCAGTTTCCTCAATAACTTTGAGTACCCGTTCGCGGTATTTGGGAGATACACGCTCAGGCTTATTCACAACTCGTGAAACCGTTGCGCGCGAAACTCCGGCTAGTTTGGCAACTTCTTCAAGCGTAAGTTTACTCATTAAACAAAACCCTAAAAATAATACCTTTTTTGAGAGCGCTCTATACACATATATATTGATTAAAGCGCCAATTCGCCATAAAAACTCTTTATTAGCGAGTATATTTTGCTTTTTTGAGAGCGTTCTCTGATATTCAGCATAGCAAGGTTTGATCCGAATGTCAAGCAATTTTTAATCGAAGATGCCCCATCAAATCGACTTTGGCGGAAATGGAGACCGTTCTCACCCATTGAGGAAGCTGCAAGCTGCCAACTTACATGCGGGTTGTTAATGCGTGATCACACGGAGGCGTGCGTTTTCGTCACGATAATCGCTCGGTGTGGTTTGCATATAGCGTTTAAAGATTCTACGGAAATAATATGATCAGCTAGAAAGAACAGACCACATTGATGCATGGCGGCTTGATCCCAATCGGGAACGGCCCAAACACCGTAGTGTGATCGATATGTTCTGGGATTCCGATTCCGGCAAATGGTTGGAAGCGGTAGCCTATAGTCTCCACACAAACCCTGATCCCGCGCTGGAAAAACAGGCAGATGATCTGATCGATCTGATCGCCAGCGCCCTGATGCAGATACCTCTTATCATTTTCTATCGCCTCGACCACCGCCACCAAAGCCACCGTCTGCAATCAGAGTGAATTGACCACCGGTAATCAGCACATTCGTCACAGCCTGGATCGCGTCACCGCCAGCCGTCACGCTAATTATTCCATTCTCAATGGTGATATACCCCTTAGTAGCATCTTCCTCGTTATCAGATTTTAAGCCGTCACCCTGCGCATTCACCGTGATCTGGCCGTTATAGGCTTTTCTTTCTCATGAGTTACTCCTTATGCGTTGCCGGTTTCAGACCAAAACAGTTGCCTGAAAACAGTCTGATTTGAACTTTGCCGGCGACATGATCAGGTTGTCGATCCCCGACACCGATTGGCAGATTAGCGCGCACTATCCGGCTTAGAAAATGTTCAGACCAACTTAAAGATTATTGAAATGAGAAAATTTGTGAGCGCACCATCGCCTGCGTCCCATCAAGGTAATACATTGCGCTGCGTCACAAAGCCGACTTAGTGCTGCTCAAGCCGGTTAGCTATGTGCCCGCGCAAAATGTAAAAACCTCTTGACATAAAATAAATTACCAACTATATTGATAATCAATGCGGTTGATAATCAATATGGTTGATAAATATATGGATGCGTCTTGGACAATTCATCGGCTGGCAGGTGAACTACTGGATTTAGGCCCCATGTTGGGACGAACCGTATCACACCACGCCCGAACCATCAATAAGGATGAAGCAACCCTGATGCAAGTCAAGGTGCTATTTCTTTTGATCAAACACCCCCTGACCGTTAGCAAATTAGCTCAAACTCGCCGCGTGAGTTTACAGGCCGCCAGCGCCCTGGTACAAGGACTGGTCGAGCGTGGTTGGGTTACACGCACACCCGATCCCAACGACAGACGGCAAGCCCTGTTAGAAGTCACCCCGGAAGGACTGGCCCGCGCTGAGTTTGCTAAGGGGCAGATGGTGAGTTATCTGGTCGGGTCACTGGATGGGCTTGAACCAGAAGAAATCGCCGCCGCCAGTATATTTTTACCGGCGGTAAAGCGCGTTTTGCTCGAAAATCTATCCGGCGATGATTGCCCTGATGATATACCCGATAACTGAATTGATACAGGACTAAAAATCTTTACTGGCTCCGCTAAACTTATTCCCTTTTGCTGCGTAAAGTATTTTATATCTCGCACCCCGTCAGGTATGCGCTTGGCGGGGTTATACCGATGGATTGGGTAACAAACTGCATATCTCTACTGAGGAAATACAGAACTATGCTGCGACTCGCTAAATATCTCAAACCATTTTTGCTCATGCTCATTATCACCCTGTTCCTGTTGTTTGTGCAGGCCATGAGCAATCTAACGCTGCCTGACTATATGGCGCGCATCGTCAATGTTGGCATCCAACAAAGCGGCATCGAAAACGCTGTGCCGGATGCCATCCGCCAGAGCCAGATGAACGAACTCATCCTGTTTATGACCGAGGATGAGCAAACCCAGGTACTTCAACAGTACACGCTGGTTGATCAACAATCCGATGATTACCAGCACTACGTCAAAGATTACCCCACTCTGGCCGAGCAACCGATCTATGTTTTGGATGATGTTTCCGATGAAGACATCGACCAACTGAATCCGGTAATGGGTACGGCATTACTGGCTTTATCTGGGGCAAGTCGCGCGGCAGAGGGCGAAACACCGGTTGATCCCGCCGATCTCCCGGCTGAAGCACGCCAACAAATACGCAGCACGATTGAACAAAAATACGCGACGATGGGCACAAGCAGCATTATCCAGGCCGCCGCCGCGCTCTTGAAAGCCGAGTATGTCGCCCTCGGCGTTGACACCGATGATGTTCAGAATCA
>JAFGJA010000258.1 GCA_016929355.1 Anaerolineae bacterium
ACAGTTGCCACATCCTGACTCGGCGCGATATTATAGCGCGGCGCAACATCCGGTGACTCGCCCAATGAGAAAGCCGCCGTGAGTGTATCCGCATCCGTGTCCGTTAAAGCAAATCGTCCGCACATACGTTCGATTATAACTCACTTATACGAAAGATGCCAAAATCGGCCCCACCCCCTCAGTCCCCCTCCCCAACCAAGTTGGAGAGGGGGAAGAAGGATAACGGAACTATTCGGCCTAATTCGCTTTTCTCTTGCTTTTACCCTGATTTTCTTTGTGTCCTCCGTGACTTTGTGGTGAATCAGATTTTGACTTTCCAGGGAGATAACTAAATGTTCAATATCAGCAGCATTGAAATTCATCTGATCAGCGATGGCGTCGTCTGGATGGACTCCGGCGGCCCCTGGGGACTCGTGCCGCGTGCGCTGTGGAGTCGCTATCTGCCGCCCGACGATCAGCATCGCGTGCCGATGGTGCTGACGTGTTTGCTCGTGCGCGCCGCCGGGAAAACGATTGTGGTCGATACCGGCTACGGCGACAAACTCCCGCCCAAAATGCAGGAATTATTCAATCTGCAACGCGCACACGGCACACTGATCGACGGGTTGCAGCGCCTCGGAGTCACGCCGGAAGAGGTGGACATCGTGATCGATACGCACCTGCACGGCGATCACTGCGCGGGCAATACGCGCGTCACGGCATCGGGCGAGGTCGTCGCCACGTTCCCCAACGCGACCTATTACGTGCAGCGCCGCGAATATGAAGACGCCATGCAGCCCAACGAACGCACGCGCGCCACGTACCAGCCGGTCAACTACGCGCCGTTGGTCGAAGCGGGGCAAATGATCCTGCTTGATGGCGATACGGCGATCGTGCCGGGCGTGAAAGGCGTCGTTTGTCCCGGCCATACACCGGGGATGCAGTGCGTGTTAATCGAGGATGGCGGCGAATCGGCGCTGTTTGTCAGCGATCTCGCCAGTTACGCCGCTCACTTCGAGCGCCTCGGCTGGATGACTGCGTATGATGTCGAACCGCTCGTCACGCTCGAAACCAAGCGCCAATGGCAGCAGTGGGCGCTGGAAACCGGCGCGCTGATCATCTTCCAACACGATACACAAATACTCGCCGGGCATTATGTCGAGGACGATAGCCAGCGCAAAATCGTGCCGGTTGAGGCCGATTGGGTGTAAAACGACCTACAACCGGCATAGTATGGGGCAAAATTTCAGATCACAACACAACTGTTCGCTGTTGCAGCAAATGGGAGATTGTTGCGGCGCGCATCGCTTCCAACGGCTGGGCATTGGTTTGCAGCGCATGGGCCTCAAGTTCGAATAAGCCGCTCAGAATCGGCATATTGGCCTGGATGACCGGGCTGCCCAACAGGTTGGCGGCCTGCAACAAATTCTCTGAAAGCTGCGGCAGATTTTCATCAACATGGATAGCCGCATTCACGACCTGCCCCATTAACGCGGCAATCGCGGCTTCCCCGGTCCGGCCTAACAGATTCAAACTTGCGGTCTGGACTTCAAAGGCATGGGACAGCACATCTAAATGTTCCTGAGGCGATGCGAAAAATGTCGCTAACCGCGCAGCACTCAAGGCGACCTCGGCGTGTCTCTGAGCTAACTGTTCGTCGGCAAATTGCAGGATCGGATCAAAATCGTCCAACTCAACAATCGCGCGCACCATTTCATCGGGGATGGAAATCGGGCTGCCCAGATCGCCATACAGATAAACGAGTAAAAAAATGTTGTAGCACAGTGAGGGCGATAGTTTAAAAGCCTCCGTCATTTGATAGTCTCTGGTTGGGTCCACACACCGGCCACACCGGCCATCTGGCGTACTCACAAGAATTTGTCCACCTGGACAATGCGACATGATGCTTGCTCCTTCCTAATTTAGAGTCGAACAATCGAGGGTTTGTTGATAATCAGCGGCTTGATCTTTCCGCTCATTGGCCTGATAGGTAATGTTCATGACCGGGGCGTTGTTGAGGCGTGGCAGGGCTTGATAAATCGCCCAGTTTTCACAGGCCAGCGTTGTTTCTCCCAACTTTTGATAGCTAACGGCCAGGTAAAAATAAACTTCTTCCACATTAGGATGTTGATCACGCATGGTCGGACTGCGCAACAGTGGGGTCTTTTCGACCAGAGCCGTTAATTGATCTTTTGTCCCGGCCCAATCCTGCTGTTCAAAGGCGAGACTGGCCCGAATCACACTGATCCAGGCTTCATTTATGCTCACCTCAGGATGGGCCGCGTGGTAGACCTCAGCGTCATTTAGCACCTGCGCGGCCTTGGCATCATCGCCGTTTTCGCGCCAGATCATCGCCAACAGGTTATAGGCTGACAGATCGGCGGGATTGTGTTCAATCACATAAGTCATACTTTCAGTCGCACATTGGAAATTACCCCGAAACAAACATGCTTTCCCCAGATGAAACGTGAAATTGTTCCAGGTATCATGACTTAATTGGAGGTCCTCACCGGTCTGGCAATCGTTCAGGCCCAATGTATTGACATCGCGATCATCACTAAGACCTTCCGGGCGACGGGCCTCACAAAAATACCGGACGGCGCTCGCGTAATCCCCTGCCTCCATCCGGTCATGGCCCAGATCATACGAACGGAGAGCGGATTCGGTCAGCACTTCCTGCTGCCCCCGTTCACCGACTGCGAAGATACGGGTTATCAGAAAAACGCCGATGGCGATAATCGCAATCGCGAGCACCACCATACGGAAACAGCGATAATTCCGCGCGCGATGGGAACTTTGAATAAACTCGATGTGCAAACGGGTGGGTTGGTTGCGTTCTAATGCGTGATCGCCAGCCAAGCCTGCCGCCAACCATTCTTCAGCCGCTTTGAGTTCATTGCCGCGCAGCAGTTGGCTGGAGTCATGGTGCGCCGTTTGCCAACTGATCGCCCGGAGCCAGAGCCGGGTATGCTCATGAACATAGGACAGGTCAGTCGCCAACGCGACCAGCAATGTCGCCAGCGCGTGATCGAACTCCTCCTCCGCTTCACCGAAGAAAATCCAATTCGTTTTTTTGATAACAGGCGGTAGGTTTTTCTCTAGCACGGCATCGCTGATTTTGCGCCAGACAACCGGTATGAAACGTTTGTTACGCGACTCAGCATGGCGAATTTCTCGCAGACACACTTCTGATTGGGCCGAATCAGGACTGATCACAAAGATGAAAGCATCTGAGGCCTCAATCCCCGCTTGAATTTCATCCCACCAATCCGACGAGGAGGGAATGTCCTCTAAATCAACCCAGACATCCTTCTGCCGTGCCGCCAATGCGTCATGCAACCGCCGCACAAACGGCTCGTCGCGTCGTGAGTACGAAATAAAAAGATCGGCCATTGCGACTCACATAGCTATATTAACCCACCAATAAATCAATTATACTATTATTTTAACGCTAACGTGATCAAATAAGACTAAAGGAACAGCCAGTTATTCGTATCAGTATTTATGGAAGTTGTTGGTTGAGAAAGGGGGCAAAAAGAAAGGCACCCTGAGGAACGCTTCGATCAAGGGGGATAAACTGAACTTCACACGTTCTGGTGTGATCGGGTCCGTGCCAGGATGCCTTTTGAAACCGTTGTTAAGGTGATTCCATTAAACCACCATTCAGATCAAAAAGTCAATAGGGCCGCCGCGCGCGACTCACACAATCTCTCCATCACATCTTCATCAGTTCTTCACAAGTTCGACTTATGATCAGGCCAATTAAACGGCAGTCAGTTCAAGTCAAGATGGAGTAGACACGATGTTCAACAAACGACTGATCAAATCAGGGTTGGTGATGATCGCCGCCGTAGCCGTGATCGCGGTGGCGCTGGCGTGGCTGGTGGATACGAGCGCGGCGCAAGGTCCCGGCGGACGCGGCGGCAGTGGGCGCGGCGGAAACGGTGGCAATGGCGTCGGGCTGCAAGATCAAGATAGCAGTTGTGACGATTGCACCGGCCAGCAGTACGGCGGGAATGGTAACGGCAACGGCGGATTCGGCCAGTATGGAAGTATGCCCAGTGGCAGCAGCTATCAAAATCGCACCTGGCTGGCGGCCAATTTGCCCCCGGCGACGCCCGGCGATCTGCCCGATGACGTGATTGCCGCGCTAACGGCGGGTATTCAGGACGAATATCACGCCTACGCAACCTATCAGGCTGTGATCGACCAGTTTGGCGCGGTGCGCCCCTTCACCAGCATCCAGAATTCGGAAGCCCAGCACATTGATATGCTCGCGTTCATCTTCGAACGCTATGGGCTGGACGTACCCGCCGCGACGAGCCTTGACGCCGCCCCGGTCTTCGCCAGTGTGCAAGATGCCTGTGCCACCGGCGCCGCCGCCGAGATTGCGAATTTCGGTCTCTATGATCAATGGCTTGCCACCGTGCAGGATTACCCCGATATTGTCCAGGTCTTCACGATGCTGCGCGATGCATCAGCATACCAACATCTGCCCGCCTTTGAGCGCTGCGCTGGATAATTTCACCCTAGACGAATACACCTGCATGGTTTCCCCTCGTTCTGGTCTAAGCCCAGCGAGGGGAAATTCCCGATCTCAGACCTATTTATCCCATTCAATATGGAAAATTGTTGAATCCCCACCCTGGTCTTTGCGCAAATGGTTCTCGGCATATTTCACGGTAAAGGGTTTGCCCGCAGGACATAGTTCACGCACATAGCCGTAAAACAATCCGAACATCATATCATCGGGATACGGAACCTGCGTTTTGAGGACAAAATTATTTTCTTCGACCTGCTGCGCGTCGATCTGCCCCGGATCACCATGACGGTGTGACTGACGGTAGCGCTCGTTGTAGATCATCAAAAATTGAGGAAGGGTGGGCCTTTTGTCCGGCGGAAAGGGTTTTACAGTCACAACAGCCATGCCCACACTGACAAGATCGAACATCCCTCCCTCACGTTTTTCGATGTCGTTGAATACATTCAGGACATCTTGAACCGGATACCAACCATCCGACTCGATCTGGTCGAGATGGTGTGCGACCAAAAAGTCAAAATAGTTTGCTACATTTAGACTGCTGACTAATGAGAGGGCTGTAAATCCGTCGAGTTCGAGATCAGGATCACAACTATACATAGTAATCACTTGCTCCTTTGCGTGACAGAACACTGTCTGGCGTTTGTGTTGAAAAAAGGTACAGGATGATGAGCACTTTGCCCTAATGGAGAAAACAATGCAAACACGCATCATGTAGGGGCCGACCAGCGTGTCGGCCCAGGGCGAACACATTGGTTCACCCCTACGTGATCATGCGAAATCTATTTGTTTTCTCCATAGAATTTGCGCCAGGGGACACCCTGCTTTAGCGGGGTGGGGAATGGCG
>JAFGJA010000259.1 GCA_016929355.1 Anaerolineae bacterium
GCGATCATGAGCCGGTGGCGGCGTATAGGAGAGCGCTGAAATGTCCGCGTACCATTCGGGCGTCATGTCGACATCGAGCGCCGCGAGAGAGGCTTCCAACTGTTCCAGATTGCGCGCCCCGATGATCGGCGCAGTCACGGCGGGATTTGCCATCACCCAGGCCACCGCCAGCGTCGCCGGATGGTAGCCGCGTTCGTTGGCGTGGGCGGTGAAATTCGCCGCGATGTCGTAATACAACGCTTCGCCATAGCGCACACTGTACATTTTGTTTTCCACCAAACGCCCCTGATCCGGTTTGTGATCGTGGGTATATTTTCCGGTCAGCAACCCCCCGCCGAGCGGACTGTAGGGGATCACGCCGATCTGTTCCGCTTCGGCCAGTGGCAAAATTTCCACTTCGACCTGCCGCTTGACGAGGTTATACATCGGCTGCAAACACTCAAACCGGGCCAAACCTTCATACTTCGAAATACCAAGCGCTTTAGCGATCTGCCACGCGGCCCAATTGCTCGCCGCCGGATAGAGGATTTTCCCCTGACTCACCAGATCATCCAGCGCGCGCAGCGTTTCATCAATCGGCGTATGGGGATCGAACATGTGGATAAAATACACGTCGATGCGATCCGTTTTCAGGCGGCGCAGGCTGTCTTCTACCGCCAATTGGATATGGCGGCGGGATGCGCCCCCATCATTGACGCCTTCGCCCGTTTTGCCGAAAACTTTCGTTGTGATCACCAGATCGTCGCGGCAGTCCGCAATCAGATCGCCGAGAATTTCCTCGGAGCGCCCATCCGCGTACACGTTCGCACAATCAAAAAAGTTGATGCCCACATCCCGGCAGCGATTGAACATCTTCGCGGATTCGGCTTCGTCCGCAATCGCACCAAATGACATCGTGCCGAAGCAGAGGGATGATACCTTGACACCGGTTCGCCCTAACAGTTTATAGTCCACAAAATTTCTCCTTGAAAATCAAAAACAATTCACCGCAGAGTACAAGCACACAACCTGACTCCGCCTCTCCATGCGTGGAGAGGGGGCCGGGGGGTGAGGTTACAACCGCGCGGCGACGGCTGCCGCGACCTCAAGCGTCGTATGGGTTCCACCGAAATCAAACGTCCGCACCTCGCCCGCGCGGATCACGTCTGCAATGGCCGCATCAAGCGCGGCGGCTTTTTCGGCTTCGCCCAACCAATCGAGCATTAACTTGACCGTGATCAGCATCGCCATCGGATTCGCCGTATACTGCCCCGCTAAACTCGGCGCGGAGCCGTGCGTGGGTTCGAACACGGCAAAACCATCCCCGATATTGGCGCTCGGCGCGAAACCCAACCCTCCGACCAATTCCGCCGTGAGATCGGAGAGAATATCGCCAAACATATTACTCGTCACCAGCACGCCGTAATCGGTGGGATGGCGCAGCGCCAAGACCATTTGCGCGTCGATGTTGGTTTCTTGCAACGTAATCGCCGGGTAAGCCTGCGCCATCGCGCGCGCAGCCCGGACCATCAAGCCGGACGTTTTGCGTAAGACATTCGGTTTCTCGCTGATCGTGACGGTAGGATAACCAAATTTCTGCGCATATTCAAACGCGGCGCGGACAATGCGGCGCGCGCCCCCCTGCGTGATGATGCGCAGCGTCACCGCGATCTCATCGGCGGGCACGTCCTTGTAGCGATCCATGCGCAGATTATGGGCGGTCAGCGCAGCGCGTAATGCGTCCGGCAAGGGATGATATTCCACGCCACCGTACATGCCCTCGGTATTTTCGCGGAAAACGATCAGATCAATATCATCGCGGAAATTGAGTGGATTCCCGGCATACGCTTTGCAGGGGCGCAAATTCACATACAGATCGAACAATTGACGCAGACGCACAATCGGGCTGCGATACTCAAACCCCTGACCCTGTAAGTCAGGGATCAACTCGGCGGCGGCTTCGTCGCGCGGCTTGGACGTGATCGCGCCAAACAGCGCGCAGTTGCACGTCTTGAGCAACTCCAGCGTGCGCGGCGGCAAGGGATCGCCTTCGGTGCGCCAGAAATGCCAGCCAATATCCGCGTGGGGATACTCCGCAGCCAGCGCGAGTTTATCCAGCACAATCCGCGCCGCGCCCATCACATCCACGCCAATGCCATCCCCTGGCATCCAGGCAATGCGGTACTTAGCCATGCGCGTTCCTTTCCGCAAGTTTCTGCCGCGTATACTCGATCAAGCCCCCCGCCGCGATGATCGTCATGACATTGGGCGGAAATGGGGGAAAGGTGAATATTCCAGCCGCGCATACCAACGACCCTGCCGCAAGGTCAATTTCGATTACTTCGCCGTGTTGGATCGCATCTACGGCCCCCGCGCAGGGAATCGCGGGCAGCGCGCCGTTGATGCAGTTGCGACTGTAAATCCGCGCGAAGGACTTTGCCACAATCGCGCCGACTCCGGCCTGCTTGAGACATGTTACGGCCTGTTCGCGCGAACTGCCGTTGCCCCAATTTTTCCCTGCGATGATAACGTCGCCCGGCTGCACCTGCGCGGCAAAATTCAGATCAAGGTCTTCCAGCGCGTACTGCGCCATCTCCGCCGGATCGCTGACGGTATAGGTATATTTGCCGGGAAAAATCACGTCGGTGTTCACATCATCGCCGTATTTCCAGACGCGGCCTTTGATTTTAGTGGTCATGGGTTGCCCTCACCCCCCGGCCCTCTCTCCCTCAAGGCGAGGGATAGTTTTTGTTTTATAGGTCTTTGGGATGGGTAATTGTTCCCGCAATCGCGGACGCTGCCACCACTGCCGGACTCGCCAGATACACGTCGCTTTCCGGCGTACCCATCCGGCCCCGGAAATTACGATTCGCCGTGCTGATCGTCACTTCACCCACTGCCGGAACGCCCATGTGATTACCCATGCACGGCCCGCAGCCGGGACTGTTGATCGCCGCGCCCGCCTTGAGGAACGTTTCGATATAGCCCGCTTGCAGCGCCTCAAGATAGACTTGCGATGAAGCCGGGATCACGACGAGACGTGTGCCCGGCGCGATGGTGCGCCCCTCTAATACACTGGCCGCCGCCGCGAGGTCTTCCAGTCGCCCATTCGTGCAAGTCCCAATAAATGCCTGATCGACATGCACCCCCGCGAGATCAGACAACGGCACAACGTTATCGACGCGATGTGGGCGCGCGATCATCGGTTCGATGGTTGCGGCGTCGTAGGCGACCACCTGCGTGTAAGTTGCATCATCATCAGGGTACACCGCCTCATAAGCCCGTTTTGCGCGATCCTGCAAATAGTCAAACACCGCCCGATCCGGCGGCAGGTAGCTGTTTTTCGCACCCATCTCCGCCATCATATTCGGCAGCACCGCACGCGAACTCAGACTCAGCGCCGTGATCGCCTCCCCGTGCCATTCCACCGACATGCCCAACCCGCCATCGCTGCCCAGATCGCCAATCACGCGCAGGGCGAGGTCTTTCGCCGTGACGCCCGGTTGTAATCGCCCGTTGACCACAATTTTGAGACTCTCCGGCACGCGCAGCCACAATTCACCTAACGCCCAGATA
>JAFGJA010000260.1 GCA_016929355.1 Anaerolineae bacterium
CGGCGAGGGGCACAGTCAGGATCGAGCGGGTGGCGTCTAGCTGCGGGATGAGCGCGGTCCCGTTCACGGTGACGCTGCTGACGGTCATATCGCCGCCGTAGGAATTGAGATTTGGATACAGCCGGAATACGATCTCGGTCAGGGGCGTGCTGGTCTGGTTGGTGTAGATCACGTTTTGATGCCCCGCAATGGTCGCGGTTTCCGGCGTGACATCGAGACTCAGGTGGATGGTATAGCGCGGCACGGTGGAAAATGCCGCCAATTCGCTGCTATACGCGGGCAGCATAGCCGGGCGATAGGGCAGGGTCCAATCGTCGGGGGATTGGGCGTGGGCGGGGTGGGTATAGCTGCTGAGAGTGATGATCAGACTCACGAAACTGATTAATACAGCATAGCGGAAATAAGCCGGTGGTTTTTTGTAGGGGCCGACCAGCGTGTCGGCCCTGAGCGGACACATTGGTCCGCCCCTACAGATCATAAACGAATGGGGCATTAG
Source organism: Anaerolineae bacterium (assembly GCA_016929355.1). Classification (GTDB taxonomy): domain Bacteria; phylum Chloroflexota; class Anaerolineae; order Aggregatilineales; family Aggregatilineaceae; genus JAFGJA01. The sequence goes on from JAFGJA010000260.1 coordinate 497, forward strand.
ACGTTGGCAAAACGGGATCAGGTCCAACATGGCATCAACAGGCCATTCAATTGTGTATAGAGCGAATGGGTATCCAGCGCTGTGAGTATATAGTCGTGGGGGGATGTATGCGGCTGGGCGATGTTTGACGGGATGGTGTCCGGCTGCATGGTGACCGGGCTGGCGAGCCACCACGCCGCCTGGGTTTGCATCAGGCTAAAAACTGGCGCGGGGGTGGGTTTGAGTTCGCCGGTTTTATGCGGGCTGCGGCGCGGTTGGGCGCTGATCGTCGTGTTGGCGATCATCTCGTAACGGACCAGATGCGCTAAATGATCCGCGCCGGTTTCGGGCAACCCCTGCCCGACCAGTTGATTCCGCAGCGCTTCATGGTCCAGATCATCCGTGCTGCGAATCCGCGAAAGGGCCAGCATCAGCGTGGCCGGGATACAATACCCCGCATTGCCGCGTGCGCCATCGTTTACGTCTTCGTGCGCGGTGATGATCCCGAACAGATCGTCAAAAACGGTCATATCATCGGCCAGGCGCACAAAATGATGGACTCCGTTTTCGACATATTGCTTGATCCGCGTCCGGCCTGAGAGATAATACACGGCGTGGGCGGGTTTGGCATCGAGCAGGTAACGGGCCACCAGAATCGTGTAATCCGGGCGGGCGCAAAACCGGAGAATGTCAAATAATTCGGTATCAATCACGCGATCTCCACCGGGGCCAAGCGTCAACCACTGCCGCGCGCGCAGGGATCGTTCGGCGGCGCTCATCAAGGCGTGGAAATGGTAGGGGTTCATGCCGTTGGTGGATCGGGGCGAAAGGCCGACCAGCGCGGGAATCTTCAACAAGTGCAGCAGGTAGGTTAATTCTTCCTGGCTGAGTGAAAGGGTTGTTGGCTGATCCATGCTGTAATGCGGCTCCTCATGCGATGCCCGACCTGATCGGAGAGGGCTTTGTTCCCAGTGTATGCGGCTGGCAGGGTGTGTTGGGCTGTTTTTCTCCATTAACAAACTGCTCAAACAGGCTGATTCTTACAATCGGCCAAGACAATGAAAAATAATGATTTTGCCGTGTTCACCCTTACCCCGCGTCAATTATTGTGTTCCTATTGTGCAACAAAACCATCAATCTTCGCAAGGGCCTGGCGTCGATTTTTGTTTAATATTTATTAATTCGCGGGGCGCGTTAGTCGATCACTGCCGGATCAAGGCCATCAAATGCGCCTACCCACTCGTAAAATAATGCGTCAAGGTCAGCCCCGGTAGCATCTTCAAACGCGGCCAGCATATCCCGCGCCGTGACGATCTCGTAGTAGTGGCGCGTGACATAAAGTTGGATAGCTTGTTGAAAGGCGTCACGGCCAAGCCGGTTTTCCAATTCGAGGAAAAATAAGGGGCCTTTGACGTAAATAATCAGGCTGTAGTTGTTGCCGGGCGTATAGGCGCTCACCGGGAGATCGAGCACCATATCTGGCGCGCCGGACTCCATATAGAACGTATACGTTGCCCGATCCCCTTCGACGACAGCCTGGTAATGCGCCTCGCCGTAGATGGTGCGCCAGTAGACGTATTCGGCATAGCTGGCAAGCGCTTCATCCAGCCAGGGGTGCTCGACCTGATTGTTACCGACCAGACTGTAAAACCATTGGTGGGCGACTTCATGCACAATGATGTTTTCCAGGCTGGCATTGCCTGGTTCCCAATAGCGATCTGAGATCACGGTCATGCCGGGATACTCGATGCCGGTCCAGTTGAAGGTTTCCACGATGTCAAATTCGGCGAAAGGATAGGGGCCAAAAGCCGCGTTGAAGGTGGTCAGCGCGTCGATGCCGATGCGTAAAGCGTCTTGCGCGGCAAGTTCCCCGTCCGGCCAATAGTAGACATTCACGGCGATGCCACCGGCGGTGGTGGCTGTGATGGTGCTGAAACGCGGACTGGCAACCAGCAGCGAATCGCGCATGGGGCCGCTCACGATATGGTGTAATTGCTGACCAGCGCCTACCGGACGCGCGTTGGTTTCCAGGGCGGCTTCCGTGCCGCTCATCACGATCACGAAGTCCTGCGGCGCGGTGAGATAAATGTCGTACAGGCCGGTTTCCAGATAAGTCGCATCGCCGCCCGCCGTTGGGCGCGTCATCCACCACCCACGCCCCTCCTCATAGACCGACAGCGCGGGATACCATTCCGGGCCGGAAAAAACCTCGTTGTGAAAGCCGAATTCACCGTAAGATGAATAAATGCCCTGCTCGGCGGCGGTGCTGAATGTCAAGGTGATTTCCGCCGAGTCGCTGGGATCAAGCGGTGTCGTGAGCGGGATGATCAGAACGGTGTCGCGTTCGGTTAAGATCGGTGCGACGGGCGCGCCGTTAAGTTCGGCCTGGTAAATTTTCATCCGTCCGCCCAACACGGGCAGATTGGGATAGAGGCGAAACACAATTTCAGTGAGTGTATCGGCGGAACGATTGGTATAGCGCACCCGCTCCGCCCCGCGAATTACCGCCGCGCTGCCTTCAAACTCGAGCGCGGCTTCGATAGTGTAGCGGTTGCGGTGGGCAAAAGTATCAACATCTGCGGCGAATTCAGGCCGCATCGCCGCGCGGAACGGGGCGAGATCGTCCCAATTTGCGGCGGGTAGTTGGATTGGATCAGGGGCCGGGATGCCGGTGGGCGTGCTGAGGGGCACGGCGGTGCGGGTTGGCGCGAGCGTGGGTAAGCGGCTTGCTGCGGGCGAATCATCGCCACAGGCCGCGATCCCAACGCTGCTGATCAGGATCAGCAGTAAATCAAGCCACAACTGTTTCATCAATACTCCCGCTTTAGCCGCCAGCGTCATATACCGGTCTGTTTTGATCGCGTTTATGATATATACGTAATGGGTTCTTTCTTTTAGCAGCAGTATCCCGGTGTCCCGGTTTGCGTTATGATGGGTTTACCCCTCCCCACACTGTGGAGCGGGGGAAGCGAGGTTGGGGGGATTTGCTAGCGAATCAGGGATTGGGTTTTATGCTGAAACGTATCATCACATTCTGTTTGATCGGTGTTTTGCTGCTGGGGACGCTGCCGGTGCGCGCGCAAGATGACGTGCCCGTAACGCATGTGGTGCAGCCGGGCGAAAATCTGTACCGGATCGCGCTATCTTATGGCGTGACGCTCGATGCACTGATGGCGGCCAATGGCTTGACCGTGCCCGATCTGGTACTCGTAGGGCAGACGTTGATCATTCCGGGTGGCGCGGCAGCGACCTCGCCCTCGCTGCGCTCGACCTCACCCGCCGCCGCTACGGACTCGGCGCGGACGCATACGGTGCAGGTGGGGGAAGGATTGCTGCACATCGCGCGCCAGTACGGGATCACGCTGGATGAGTTGCTCGCGGCGAACGCCATTGTCAACCCCAGTCTGATCGTGGTGGGGCAGGTCTTGGTGATTCCCGGCGCACCCGATGCGGGGGCTTCTGATTCGGCTGCGTCTGCCGTCGAGTTTGATCCAGTGGATTTGTCCGATAACCAACCCGATTCCGCGCGGGAAGTGTCACCATCAGCCGCAACAGCCGGAATACCAGCAACATCGAACGCGCTCGATCCCGCAACCCCTGATCTCGGTATTTTGCCCGTCGCACCGGAGAGTGAGATCGGTGACGCGGCGGGCGAGGGCCTCACTGGTAGTGAGGTCGAGCGCAGCGAGGGTGAGGTCGCCGCGTCGGTTGCGCGCGATTCGACCCTGACCACGCCTGATCTCGGCATTATTTCGACCAGTGGCGCAGCCTGGACCGTTGCGCCGGGGATTCTTTCGCTGGGTGACGCGGCTAATCTACGCGCCATCTACGAACGAGGGCAGGCCCTCGGCAATAATCCGCGCGCGTTTTCCACCGTTGGCGACTGTAACAGCGAACCCCCCTTTTTCCTGGCGAAATTTGATAAAGGCGAATACAACCTCGGCGATTACGCTTATCTCCAACCCGTGATCGATCAGTTTGCGGGATCGTTTAATCGGGACAGTGCGGCAGTCTGGACCGGTAATCATGCCTGGGCCTTGTTCGATCCGGTCTGGGCGAATCCGCTGCTCTGTGAACCGGGTGAAATGCCGCTCGCCTGTGAATATCGGATTCAGCAGCCGAGTTTGGCCCTGATCCGGCTCGGCACAAATGAGGCGGGCAGCACGGCGCTTTTTGAGGAAAATTTGCGTAGGATTATCGAATTCTCCATCACGCGCGGCGTGATTCCGGTCCTGGGCACGAAAGCGGATCGCCTTGAGGGGAGTGACGCGCATAACGCCTTGATCCGGCGTTTGGCGGCGGAATATGGTGTGCCGTTGTGGGATTTTGGTCAGGTGGCGGATACCTTGCCGGGGCGTGGTTTGATGCCGGATGGATTCCACATGACCTACATTCCGCCGGATTACACTGCGCCACTGGCGTTGCAAACGGGCCATTCGGTGCAGAATTTACTGGCGTTGATGGCGCTCAATACGGTGTGGCGTAATGTGATGGATTAGCGCGTAGGTTTTGTGCGCAGAGAAAAAAAAGAGGCGTATACGCTACGCCCCAAGCCCCGATACACGCTGGCCCCGTGTTATTTATCTTTGTCTTTGTCTTTATCCTGGCCCTGACCGGGATTATCAGTATTCCCCTGGCCCTGACCATTATTCCCGGTATTGCCCTGACCGGGATTATCGGTATTGCCTTGACTCGGATTATCCGTGTTGCCCTGACCGGGGTTATCCGTATTGCTTTGGCCGGGATTAGCAGTATTCCCCTGACCCTGACTGTTGTTGCTGGTGTTACTCTGACCGGGATTAGCAGTATTCCCCTGACCGTTATTATCCTGATCTTTGTCCTTGTCTTTATTCCCGTTGTTGTCGTTATCTTTATCCGCCTGGGGATCGTCGTTATTCGGCGTGGCGGTCCCTGTATCTGGATCGACAGTCGCCGGGCCGAGGGTGGCGTTAGCGCCATTCCCCGACGGTTCAGTCCCGGTTGGGCTAGAGATAGTTGTGGTTGGCGGCTGCACTTCAGGAATGATGGACGGCGCGCTCAGGTTGGCGATCATGGTTGTGTTGTTATTCGTCGAATCGGCTGTGCTCTCAGCCACGACGCGCACATATACGGCATTGTTCCAGGTTGAGACGACGTGTAAGCGGTTGTATGTTTCCGGTGTCGCAATTTTCGCGGCATCCTCGATCAATTTTCCCTGCTGGTAGGTCAGGTTGGCGATCTCAGCATCGAGCTTTTGCCGGTCCCCATATCCGGCTTGCAGCAGTGTCAGCGCGCGATCCATCTGCGCCGAGGCTTCTTCTAAGACCTGCGGGTAAACGATATGCCGTTTCAGCAGCGTTTCAAACTCATCCAACCGGCGCTCGGCAAAATTCACCCGCAAGCCGGGTTCCTGTTCGGTGGAAGCCAGCACCAGTCGAATCTCCTCGACGCCGAGTTTCACCGTATATAACGGCTCGTTCGGGACACTGCTGGCGGAGGCGTAAGTTAAGCCCGATGTGAGCAGGGTTATCACCAGCAGCAGGGCGGCCGCATAGCGCAAGGTGCGTTTTGTGCCACGCCAACTGGCCTGGGCGATGCGCCGCGCGCGGGCGGTGGCAACATGCTGAAAATCGTACTGGGCATTCGGCTGGGGTCTAGCTGCGCTGTGCGTTGTGCTGTGATGCACTTCTGCATGATGCGCTCGCAACTGCGCTTCAATCCGATCCAGAGCCGCTTCGGGCAGTGCGGGTTTGGGACCGTGCGCCAAACGGCGGGCCGCATTGATCATCGCGGCGGTTTCCCGATTGACATCCGGTGATCCACTCAGCCCATTAGTGGTGTTGTACGGGGCTGATGCACCGGTAGGCGCAATCGGCGGCACAGCATGATCAAGCTGGCCGATCATATCCTGAAGTTTTTGGGGGATTTTTTTGTCCATACGTTTTACTGCTTTCCCCTGATATAGTGACGTTCGGTTTTGGTGGTTCCCAATAACCGGGCTAATTTTTTCAGGGCGCGGTGTTGGGCAGTCGCTACCGCCCGCTCACTTTTACCTAACACACTGGCTACTTCTTCATGGCTTTTACGTTCGACAAAGCGCAAAATAAGAATGGTTTGCTGCTCGTCATTCAACTGGTTTAGGGCCTCTCGCAAATCATCGAGTTCTTCGGTGTTTTGCAAAAGCTGTTCCGGCGCAGTTTGCCCACTCTGCAAATTTTCGTGCAGGGCTTCTTCGGGCCGCCGTTCGCGTTTGCGATAAAAGGTTGCGATCCGCGCGGCAGCGATACGGTATAACCAGGCTTCGAATGGCGCGCCGGTAATTTCATAATTGGGCAGTCCTTCGACCATTCGTAAAAACACCTCGGCGGTTAAATCCTCAATGACTGCCTGGTCCGACACGCGATACGCGATATAGCGTGTAATGGAACCAACATGGCGTCGATAAAGATTTGCCATTGCATCCGAATCGCCGTTTTGCGCGCGCGTAATCAAAATGTTGTCAGATATTTCAGCCATAAGTCGAGTCGAGACAGTTGTGTATAGTCACTATGTTTCGACTATAGCTTATTTTTGGTGAAACCGAAACAGGGGCGGCAG
>JAFGJA010000261.1 GCA_016929355.1 Anaerolineae bacterium
AACATCGGCTACGACGTGATGAGCGGCGAGTTTGTGGACATGATCAGCGCGGGCATCATCGACCCGGCGAAGGTCACGAAGGGCGCGTTGGAGAATGCCGCCAGTATCGCGGCCATGATCCTGACCACCGAAGCCCTGATCACCGACATCCCCGAACCGGAACCGCCGATGCCTCCGGGCGGCGGCATGGGCGGCGGTATGCCGGGCATGATGTAGGCTCTAGAGCCTGACAATTTCTCGGAGGCCCGTATAGGAGCCTCTCTCCGATAGGAAATGCAAGGGCGAACACCTGTCATCAGCGTGCTCGCCCTTTTTGTATGCTACCTTATGGGAAAACCAATTCAAACGCGCATAATGTAAGGGCGAACCAATCCGAACTGCTGGTTCGCGTTCGCCCTGGGCCGACACGTTGGTCGGCCCCTACATAATTATGCGGAATCTATCTATTTCTCTATAAAGCCCGATCACGCCCCGTCGTTATTCCGGCCCCTGATCCAGAAATCGGGGCGGGTCGTTTTCGGGCGGGGCTGGTCATCCGTCGGTTTGGCACGCCGGTTTTCGCGTGGTAGCAGGTTCGGATTATCCTGCACCCGCTTTAACAGCGTATCAATATCGGTGTCATCGTCATCAATACCCAGGTTGATCGCACCGGGAATGAACGCGGGCTGCTGTTGGCGCTGGGTTGGCTGTGCCTGTTGCGCTGGTGGCACTTGTGATTGCGGTGGCGCAGCGTAATTGGTGTTACCCGCCGGTATATGGGGCATCGTTTGTTCATTGATGGATGGCTCCCAATTGAGCGGCTGCGGTGTTGGCTGCTGTTGGGGCAGAGGGGCCGCCGCGCGCTGCGATGGTGCTGGCGGTGGTGTATTGTGTTGTGCGCGCAGATCATAGCGCCGCGCACCCTGTGATTGCTGCAAGGGCTGGCTGCGTGGCAGGTCTTGCGGCCTCTCGAAACGAGCATCGCCCTGTGTGGCGGGCTGCGCGCGTTGGACCGGGGCTTTTTTAGGTTCGGTGGGGGTGGGCGGCGGCGTCAGATCAAACGGATCGCGCTTGAATAATTCAGGATCAAGCGGGATATTCGCCGCGCCTGACGAGATCGTAATGCCGTGTACAAAGACGGTCACAGGCTGTCGCGATCCCCAAAAGAGGCCCATTGATTCCAGCCCGGCCAGATGATCGATGATGGCATCTTCCAGCACCTTTGGATTTTGCAGCCCCATTTCCCAGAATGCCGGTGATAAGCGGGTGAAATACTGGCTCACGGCATCGCGCACGCTGTTACGGACCACATTTTCAAATTGTTCTTTTTGTGTCATTGTGCGCAGCCGCCCATAAAAACGCGGATCGGCTTCAACCGGATTGAAGATCATCGCCACTTTGATTTCCAGGTCCACTTTTCGCCCGGTCCCGCGCAGGACATCATCATAGGCTTCGCGGATCGTGATCGCCTGGAAATTCACATATTTAAGCACTTTGGAATTCATCCGAAAGGGGACGATCATCCGCCCCGGCGGGAGGTATTCGGCGGTGTGACCGTTGCCATCTTCCACAACCCAATAACCGTTTTCCGAGACATTGACGATCCATTTTCTGGTCCAGGGCGCGGCGCTGTACCAGCCTGTTACGGCTAATCCGCCAACCAGCAGCAGGATGCCCAGCACGGCCCAACTGATGCTGCCGCCGGTCAGGACATAAGCGCCGGTTAGGACCAGCCCAAAGGTGATCGGAATTGTGCCCAGTAAACAGCCCTGGGTGGCTTTGGCTCCCCACCACGCCATACTGCTGGCCTGGGCCTGTTTGCGCAAATCCGAGTACTGTTTGACGCTCCGGCGCACCATGCCTTTAGGGGGCTTGGGCGGTTCGGGCGGTTTCTGGTAGGGTACAGTATAGCCCTGTGCCCGCACGAGTTGTTCGTATTCGGCGGGGGTTGGGCGACTTCCTTGTCCGTGTTGATTGTGAGATGGCGGCGGTACCGACATTGTGCTAACCCCTGTGTGTTTGTCCCCGGTTCTATTCCCATTGTATACGATTTTTGTTATTCTGTTCCAGAGCACGCCCGATTTTATACAGGTGTTGCCGCAGATGGGCGGCTGGCGTATGCTTAAAGTGATCAACCGGGGTTAGTTTATGGGAGGCGCGATGTCTACCTCAAAACAGACGACTGATATACCCGAGTCGGTGGCTGATTTACTTGATGAAGCGACGAACAAGCAGGACATGATCCGGCGCTGGTTCGGTTCCGCCAGCCGGATCACGATGCTGCTGGCGGTGTTGGCGATATTGGTAGCACTGTTTGCTCTGTTCCAAGCCTACCGGCACGAAACCGAAAATAGCCCGGAGTTTATCGGCAATGGCCCTGTGACCCCCGATGAAGCGCGCCTGATCCTGGATCGCGCCGATGATGCGAGTAATCTGGCGGGCAATATTCTCAGCTTTCTGGAAGTGCTGCTGGGTGTTGCCGGTTTTCTGGGGGCAGGTCTGGTCTGGGTCATTCGCAGCGCGCTCGAAGGGGCGGAAAAAGATGTCCGCGAACTGATGAAGATTGTCGAAGAACGGTTTCGTGACCGCGAACAGCATCTCGCGCAGCTCGAAAAATCGTTGGCGGACGACGTGGCGGGGATGCGCGCGCAAATGAAACAGCAGATGGGCGATGCGCAAGTTGACGCGCAAAATGCGTTTCGGGTGCTGCGGCTGCAACTGCTGGCCGAACAGCAGGTCCGCGCCCATAACGTGGATACCGCGATTGATACGCTGGAACAAGCCTATAAAGCGCAGCCGGACGATCACGCGACGAATTACCTGTTGGGCTATCTGTACAGCAGCAAAGATATTGACAAGGCGATTGAATTTCTCGAACGCGCGCTCCAACTGGAACCTGATTTCACGCCGGGAATTGCCGCGTTGGGGTTGGCGCTGCGGCGTAAAGGCGACAAGATCACCGATGAAAAACGCTTCGACGTGCGGGATCGCTATTGGGGCGAAGCCGAGGCCAAACTGCGCGCCGCGCTCGGCAAGGACAGCCGTTTGACGGATGCCGATGGGGAATCGTATTTCGGATCGCTGGGTGGGCTGTATCGCCGCCAGCAGCACTATTATGCGGCGCTGGATGCCTATGAACGTGCGCACGAAGTCACCCCCGATTCATCGTACCCGGTGATCAATCTGGCTTCGATCCACAAACGGCAGGGCAATGACGAGCAAGCCGCCGAGTATTTCGAGCGCGTGGTCGAGCGCGCCCATTTGACGCTGGACGACAATCCGCGCGATGTGTGGACGCGCTTTGATTATGCGCAGGCATTGTTGGTCTTGGACCAGCCGGAAGAAGCCTTGCGCCAGATTCAGATTGTCTTGAATCAAGACTCAAGTCCGGGCGTGCTGGAAACGGTGTTGGATGGCTTGCGCTTTTTGACCGAAGCGCCCACGCCGATTGACGGTTTGCCGGAAATGATCGCTTTGCTGGAAAAGAAATTGGCTGCGCTGCGCGAGCAAGCCACGCCCGCATCCGGCAAGGATTGAGGTGACGTTTGTCAGTAGCAAGAACAATCGGTACACTACCGTTAAGCGTTTAACGATTATTTATGGGGAAAACAAGGCCGACGCACCCCATGTAGGGGCCGACCAGCGTGCCGGCCCAGGGCGAACGCGAACCAGCGGTTCGGATGGGTTCGCCCCTACATGATCATGCGGAATCTATTTGTTTGCTCCATTAGACTCTCAGGTCAAGTGTTTTCATGACAACTATTTTTAACCCCAATGAACACCCCCACCGCCGCTATAATCCGTTGGTGAATGAATGGATGCTGGTTTCACCGCACCGCGCGAAACGTCCCTGGCAAGGCGAAGTCGCCCCGCCGCCGCGTGAAGATATTCCCGTACATGATCCAAACTGTTTTTTGTGTCCGGGCAATACGCGCAAAACTGGCGAGACGAATCCACAGTATGACAGTACGTATGTGTTTGATAATGATTTTCCGGCGCTGCTCACCGATACGCCCATTACGTCCGGTGATGCGGGCGATCATCCCCTGTTCCGTGTGGAGAGTGATCGCGGTATCTGCCGCGTGATGTGTTATAACCCGCGCCATAATCTGACTATGGCGCAGATGGATGCCGCCGCCATCCGGCCTATTGTGGATATGTGGGCCGAGCAAACGCTGGATGTAGGATCGCATGATTTCATCAACTATGTGCAGTTGTTCGAGAATCGCGGCGCGATGATGGGCCATTCCAGCCCGCACCCGCACGGCCAACTCTGGTCGAATATGCGGCTGCCGCGCGAGATCACGAAGGAACTCGCCGCCCAACGCGATTATTTTAACGCGCATGGGGTCACATTGCTGACAGATTATCTGGCCGAGGAACAGCGCCGTGATGAGCGTATAGTGTACGCGAACGAGTATTTTTGCGTGGTTGTGCCGTTCTGGGCGGTGTGGCCGTTTGAAACGATGGTGATCTGCAACCAGGCTGTGCCGAGTCTCTCTGCGCTGGATGATGCCCAACGCGACGGGTTAGCCGATGCGCTGCGTAACCTCACCGTGCGCTACGACAACATTTTTAAGACCTCGTTCCCGTATAGTATGGGTTGGCATCAACAGCCCACCGATGGCGCGCTGCATCCTTATTGGCATCTGCACGCCCATTTCTACCCGCCGTTGCTGCGCAGCGCGACGATCAAAAAACACATGGTCGGCTATGAAATGCTCGCGGGACCGCAGCGCGACATCACCGCCGAACAAGCCGCCGCGCGCATCCGTGAGCAAAGCGACGTACATTATACGCAGCAGTAACGGCCCCCTTTCCCCATCAAGATGGAGAAGGGGGGAGTCAGACGCCTGATCAAATCCCCCTCTCTGGCTTGGCTGGAGAGGGGGACTTAGGGGGTGAGGCCGGGAATGCGCGTGCAAGATTCCTTCTTACACCATGCCCATGAACTCGCGCCGCACCCGCTCGATTTCGCGGAGGTTTTCCGCGTGCTTATGTGCGAGATAGGCGAGTCCCTGGAACAATTCCGCGACGTTTTGCCCGGTCAAGGCGCTGGTTGCCAGAAACGGCATTTGCCCCTCAAATTTAGCCCAACCTTCCGCTTCACCGGGCGGAACCACCGGGCCAAGATCGCTTTTGTTGCCGATGACGACCATCGGCACACCGGGCACGACGTTGCGAACTTCATCGCGCCATGACCGCAAATCAAAAAAGGTCGCCGGGGAAGTCGCGTCATAGACCAGGGCGACGGCCATCGTGCCCGCGTAAAATTGATCGCGGAACCGCCGGAACCGATCCTGCCCGGCTACATCCCAGATCGAGAGGCGGATTTCGTGCTTGCCGAGTTTGACCGTTTTGATCTGGAAATCGACGCCAATCGTCAGAATCCGCGACTCGTCAAATTTGCCATCGCAATAGCGCCGGACCAGACTTGTCTTGCCGACATTGCCATCGCCAACCAACAGCACTTTGTAGATGGGCGATTCGCTCAAGATAGCTCTCCTCTTTAGCCGGATTTTGCGATAAGTATAACACACTGCGCGGCGGCGTTGGTGTTAGAATTGAGTCTGTGCGCAAAATGGATGTGTGAAAGGCGATTTATTGTTGATTATGTGTGTATTTGCTTTCCGGTATAGCTCTTACTATGATCATCTCAAGTCCCGAATTATGGGTTTTCTCTTGTTTTTCACTTGCTTTTCTCTGCGTTCTCTGTGGTAAATGGATTTTTTGAAAGGAAAAATTGTTATGCGAGTCCTCGTTATTGGCGGAACCGGGCACGTCGGCACGTACATGATCCCGCGCCTCGTCCATCTCGGTCATGAGGTGATCGTCACCAGTCGCGGTCAGCGCGATCCCTATCTGCCTCATGCGGCATGGCAGCAGGTCCAGCGTATCCAAATTGATCGCGCCGCCGCCGAAAAATCCGGCGAGTTTGGCGCGCAAATGGCCGATCTCCAGGCGGACGTGGTGATCGACATGATCTGCTTTACGCTCGCCAGCGCCCAACACATTGTCGAGGCGCTGCGTGGCAAAGTGCAGCATTTTCTGCACTGCGGCACGATCTGGGCACATGGGCCGAGTGTCGAAGTCCCGACGGTTGAGGAGCAGGCGCGTCACCCGTTTGGCGATTACGGCATCCAGAAAAATGAGATTGAGTCGTATCTGCTGCGCGAAGCCCGTCTGAACGGATTCCCGGCGACGGTTCTTATGCCGGGGCATATCGTGGGGCAGGGCTGGAATCCGCTCAACCCGGCGGGACATTTCAATCCGGCAGTGTTCGAAACATTGGCGCGCGGTGAGGAACTCGCGCTGCCGAATCTCGGTATGGAAACCGTGCATCATGTCCACGCGGACGATGTCGCGCAGAGTTTCATCCAGGCGATGGCCCATTGGAGCGGAGCGGTAGGCGAAAGTTTTCACGTTGTATCGCCTGCTGCCGTGACGCTGCGCGGCTATGCGGAAGCAATGGCGGCGTGGTTCGGCCAGGAACCGAAATTGACGTATCTCCCCTGGGAAGAATGGCAAACCACCGTCACGCCGGAGGAAGCACAGGCAACCTGGGATCACATCGCGCACAGCCCCAATTGCAGCATTGCGAAGGGGCGGCGCGTGATCAATTACCAGCCGCGTTATGCATCGCTGCAAGCGGTGCAGGAAGCGGTGACCTGGCTGATCGCCAACGGGAAAATTAGCGTGTAGAAAATCCCTTCCCCTAAACCCCTCCCCGCGCGCGGAGAGGGAACTTAACGACTCGCTTGCCTCCCCCTCTCCGCCGGGTGGAGAGGGGGCCAGGAGGTGAGGTGAAAACTGGGTTACGCCAGCCCCGCGACGAACGCCC
>JAFGJA010000262.1 GCA_016929355.1 Anaerolineae bacterium
CCACCTGCCGCGCCACCGCCGGACTCGGATCGACCAGCGTCACGCCGGGGCCAATCTCCGCGCGGATCGCATCGGCCAGAAACGGGAAATGCGTGCAGCCCAACACCAGTTGATCGATCCCGGCAACGAGGAGCGAACTCAGGCGGCGGCGAATGGCATCACGCGCAGCAGCCGAGTCCGTATCACCGGCTTCGGCCAGCGTCACAAATTCAGGACAGGCAGCCGTCTCGACGCGCACATCCTGCGCAAACCGCCCCACCACGCTCGCATACAGTTCGCCCTGAAAGGTCGCTGCGGTGGCGATCACGCCGATCACGCCGGACTGCGTATCACATGCGGCAGGCTTGACGGCGGGTTCCATGCCCACAAACGGCACAGCAGGGAACGATTCGCGCAAGGCATACAGCGCGGCGGCGCTGGCTGTATTGCACGCAATAACGATCAATTTCGCGCCTTGATCCAGCAAAAAGCGCACCACCCCGAACGTAAATGCACGCACCTGCTCTATCGAGCGCGGCCCATAGGGGACGTGCGCCTGATCCGCGACATAGATCACGTTTTCGGCGGGCAGTTGGGCGCGCAGTTCGCGCAGAATCGAAAGCCCACCCACGCCCGAATCCATCAGGCCAATAGGACGCCGCGCGGCGGGATCGGAAATGGGGTGAGAGTGAGTGTTGTGTGTCATGTGGGACATGATACCACACAAATCACATTACACAATTTCGCTCAACGCGCCCGCAACCAGCAACACAATCACCAGATAGATCATGAACGGAACCAACCACACCAACGGGCGCAGCGCATCTTTCCAGGCGGGGATCGCCGCGGGTTTGGGCGGCGGTGGCGTCTGCGCGATAATCCACGCGGGCGGCAGCACCATCGAGCTATACACGGGAATGAACAACCAGAGCATCACGCCGGGATAGAGGATCAATACCCAGGGCGTGAAAATTGAGCCGGAAAAAACACCGCCCGCGATGCCATCCCCGCCGATTTCATACAATCCGCCGAGCAGCAAGACTAACGCCGGGATGAAACGCTGGCGGTTTTGCACGCGCACAAAAATGATCACCATGCCGATATACCAGGGCATCGTGATCACCAGATCAAGGATCAGGTTGGGGTGCGCGGCGACACCTTCCGCACCGAAGGCTTTTTCCACGATCAGAAACAGTGTTTCGATCACAGCCGCGTTGATACTCCCCACGAGAATCGCATTACGGAGCGGGTGATCGAGCAAACGCGACAGCCACCAGCGCCGCGTCCACGCGAGCAGCAGCGTATAGACGCCGCTTAATGTGATCGAGAGCGCCGTAGTTTGATCTTCGGGCGAGGCTCCCTCTTGCAACCCCATCATAATCAGCAGGACCGCGCACCAGACCAACCCGATCCGCAGCGCCCAACGCGGCCAGCGCGCCGGGAAAGAATCACTTGAATCAGCCGGAACATTGAGAGAAGATACGGGCGAATCAATCATCAGCGAAGCTCCAAGTAGTCTACCACTACCAATCTCTACGTACCGCGCTACGAATCCTCTCGCCACCCAGCCACCGCACAAACGAATATGTCGTTCTTTAACCGAACCGGCGACGTGGATCAACTTCCGGTTGGCCTTCGCCTTCGCGCATGACGATATTGCGCAGCACACGCTGTTCTTCGAGATGCGCTTCCGCCTGATCGAGATACGCCCGCATATCCTTACGATAGGTAATATACGGCGTAGCGTAGCGGCGCTGGTAACGCAACACGAAGAAGGCAATCAGGCCCACAATAATCGCCGACATGGACGTAACCACAAACAGCGAAACGACAATCGCCCACCGCGCAAACAGCGGCGTCTGTGAGCTTTGCGCCACCGCCGGTGTGGTGATGTCGAGCGCGCTGACTTGCGGCACGGACGACGAAGCCGATACAGATGGCGCACTGTCAACCAACGGCGGATATTTGCTGGCGGCGGTATCCACCGGCGCTGTTTCCGTCTCGCCTGCGACCTCGCCCCCCTGACTGTTATCGACGAATTCTCGCTCTTCGCGGAGAGCTTGTACACGCTCTTGAACCGGTGCAATAGAGAAGGCGATGAAGACCAAAAGCGCGGCGGCATACGCGAGATGTTGGATTTGTTTAATCATGATCATATCCCTCACTATAGGCCGTGCGATGCGAATAGTTTATGCTCCCCGTAGCATAAAGAATACCAGGAGAAGAACCACTAACATAGCCAGAAGCGTAACCAGAATGACCAGCATTCCGGTGTTCGTCTGGACGATCTGACCCTTTGTTGCGACATTTTCATAGGCAATAAACTTGCCCTTCCCTAACGCTTCCCTGATCGCTTTTTCAATCACATGTCGCAACACAATCGCCAGAAAAACGATCAAGATTAAGAGATTAACCGACAGCTTTGGATTTTCTTCTGCCGCGACGATCACTTGAGCGGCCAAATCCCAGATAAAGTTGAACAACGCATCCATGAGTTCCGACATATCTCATACTCCCCATACCCTACGACCCTTCTGAGATACTTGTTTAGACGATGTTGACTTCGAACCCATTTAACCAAACCGAAATCTGACCCCACCTTATCATTATACCAAGCTATTTTGCTAGACCCTAAGTTTTGGGGGTGGGCCAAATCTTCTCCTAAATTTGGCTCCCCCTAAAAATTCGGGGTCAGGGCGGCGCGCGGTCAAGTCTCCTCATGCGTAAAATCACGAAAGATATAAATAATCGCACAACATAACCATAACTTAACTTAAATCAATTGCAAATCCTACTTTGGTCCGATTCGGAGTAGGGGCCGACCAGCGTGTCGGCCCAGGGCGAACCAATATGTTCGTCACTACCGGAGTTGAACCTACCTGTGAATCAAAACGCCTCCGATGAGGGAGGCGCGGTGAACACAAAATTTCCGTTGGAGAGTCTACAAAAAAACTTTTACCCGCTAAAAGCGCTGCCGCCCACGATACCAGACGAACGCCGCTACTAAACTCACCATACCCACTGCGCCAAGGCCAAACACCCATACGGATGGTTCACCCTCGCCGGGAAGATCGTTATTAGGGGGTGCGTAACCCGTCGCCGGGAGGCCGGTGGGAACAAAAACCTCCGCCGAAACATGGCGGGCCACCGTACCATCCGGCCCGGAGACCGTCAGCACCGCTTGATTCACCAGTTTACCATTAACCGGGCTGCCCAAAACCGTTGTATTGATCGTCAATTCCGCCGTTTCGCCGGGATTCAAGACCGGAATCGAAAACGTGACCACCTGCGCATCCACCTGAACCGTGCCGTGCGTGGCCTGGGTACTATCAATACGCAGGGCTTCATGCACCGTATCGGCGATCACCAGTTCTTTACCCGCCGCCTGTCCCGCATTTTTGACCGTGATCACCCAGGAAACCGGTTCGCCGGGCAAACCCAATACCCCTGGCGCAAGTTCCCCGGTCACGTCAATATCCAGATCAAGCGCCGAGGCGAACAGGTCCGCGAACGGCAGATCGGACAGGTTTTCATCCGAATGTGCATGAAGCGGCGCGATGCCCACAAAAACACAACCCATCAGGGCCACCAGCGCCACAAAACCCATATGCTTTAGTTTCATAATCAACACCCCCCTCCAACTTGGGGGCACTACCACCGCATTGGATTGACCAGCCATTATACCGCTAATTGGCGCTGCTGTAAAAGACGATTTCCCTACGCTGTAGGGGAAAACCGCGCCGATGCCAGTTCATTTTCGCGGATTTACTCGCCCCACTCCAATTCATGAGTGCCAATGAACACGGTATCCCCCGGCTTGACGCCCGCATCTTCGAGCGCCGCCGTGACGCCCATCGTTTCCAGAATACGCTGGAAGCGCGTCACCGCCTGATCGTAGTCCCAATACGTCATCGCTACCGCGCGCTCGATGCGCTCGCCAGAAACACGGAAATCCCCGCTTTCCGTGCGCGAGATCGTAAACGCGAGCGGATCATCATCCAACTGGTACACGGGCAAAGCCGCGACTTCCGGTTCCTCGTCGGGCAGCGCGTCGAGTGCTTGCCAGGCGCGATTCACCACCTGCCGCACATTGCGCTGCGTCACCGCCGAGATTGCCAGGGGTTCATAACCGAGCTTTTCCAATTCCTCGCGGAGTAGCGGCAAATATTCCTCAACCTGCGGCAGATCAACTTTGTTGATCACCACGATCTGCGGCTTTTTACCAAGCTGGTCATCAAACAGCGCCAATTCGGTGTTGATCTGGTGAAAGTCGGCAATCGGGTCTTCGGCGGAACCATCGAGCAAATGAACCAGCACGCGCGTGCGCTGGATATGGCGCAGGAAATCATGGCCCAACCCTGCCCCGGAATGTGCCCCTTCGATCAAGCCGGGAATATCGGCAAAGACCAGGTCCCGATCATCTAATACGACCACGCCAAGATTCGGTTGCAGCGTCGTAAACGGGTAACTGGCGATCTTCGGTTTGGCATTGCTAATCACCGAGAGCAGCGTGGATTTGCCCGCGTTCGGCACACCCACGATACCCACATCCGCCAGCAGTTTGAGTTCTAACAGCAGTTCGCGCGCTTCGCCGGGTTCGCCTTTTTCCGCGATACGCGGCGCTTGATTGGTGCTGCTGGCAAACCGCGCATTGCCGCGCCCACCGCGCCCGCCCTGGGCAACGATCACGCGCTGGTCAGACTCGGTCAGGTCAGCGATCACACTGCCGGTTTCGGCATCACGCACAATCGTGCCCGGCGGCACATCGATCAGCAGATCATCGCCACTTTTGCCGGTCTTGTCACTCGTACCGCCATTCGTGCCGTTTTCCGCCTGGAAATGCGTCCGGCGACTGAAAGCAATCAATGTATTGAGGGTAGACCGGACGACCAATACCACGTCGCCGCCTTTGCCGCCATCGCCGCCACTGGGACCGCCACGCGGAATATATTTTTCACGGCGAAAGTGGACGATACCATCGCCCCCCTTGCCACTCTGTATGGTGATTCGTGCTTCGTCAAATGTTGTCATAATGTATGAAGTCTAGCGTGTGGTGGGAACGGCGTCAATGGGCG
>JAFGJA010000263.1 GCA_016929355.1 Anaerolineae bacterium
CGGCGCGCGATCTGGTCCTGACCTGTGCGACCCGCTACCGCCTGCCTGAACCAACGCGCGCGGCACATAACGCGGCGGGGTTGGGGCGCAAGTGATGTGGGCTAAGACAGGCTACTGCGCCGATCCCACCGTACCGATCACGTTGATCGTAAATGTGATCGCGGGGCCGCCCACCGCGTAGATGGGCACTTCAAAGCCAACGGCTTCTTGCGGGACAAGCTGCGACTTTGACACATACAGCGTTTCCGCCGCCACCACGCGCCCCTGATCATCCCAGATGGCGACGATCACCTTGACCGCCTCCGCCATCTGATTGCCGGTATTCGCCAGTTCGCCGCGCACCACCAGCGTATCCTGCATATAGATCGCTTCTTCATTGGCAATCGTGAAATTATCCGCGCCATAGAACGTTTGCCGCGCGTATTCCGCCTCCCGCGCGGCGACATTCAATTCATAACGCACCGTGCTGGTCGGTTTGCCGCCCTCAAAACGCAGATCGAACGGCGCGCCCTGCCCCGGTCCGAGCACGTCCATCGACAGAATATCGGATTGTTCCGCCAAACGCCGCCCCTGCGCATCATACAACACGCCGGAGAGCCGCACCGCTTCGAGATCGTTGGGCGTGGTATTCACCGCTTCGCCCGTGATGTGAAAGACCCCATCCTGATCGGTCCAGGCGTAGTAACCGTTGAAGCCGATCACGCCGCTATAGGCGGTCACTTGCGCCGCCGCCTGCTGCACCGTCCCGATCCGTAGATCCGCCGTTTGGTTGACGCGGTACGTGTTGACCACCGCTTGCAAACGTTCGCGGGTAGGCGCATCAGCCCCGGTAATATCGAGTTCGAGCGCGCTGAAAAATGCGCCATCGCCCTGCAAAAACAGATTCAGACTGCGTGTGCCAAGCGTCGGATAGGTGCGAATGCCCGTAATGCGGCGGCTGCCATCGCGTTGATCGGCGCGGTTAATCTCCTGCCAATCATACGCGGCGAGATCGTCCGGCGGTTGGTAGGTATTCGCCGCCTGCGCGAACATTTCCGGCGTCATCGGATTGCCCGTGTTCACCACATACACGCTGAGGCGCGTCACGGCCTGATCGCCTTCCAACGCGGTAAACTGCACCCGCACCCCGTTCGCATCCGGCAGATCACCCGCCACCCAATCCGGCGGAATCCGCAGCGAAAACACACCCGATGCATGTTGGTAGGTAATGAAATTGGCATCGGCGGGGACCGGCGTCGCCACGACAAACACCGGATCGTTGTTCTGATCACCGCAAGCGGTCAGGATGAGGAGGCCGGATACCAGCAGCAGGAAGATTACACGCACGCGCATCAATATCTCACCTTACATCATTATTGTAGGGGAGTACCAATGTGTGCTCCCGGCGCGATGAAGTCGCGCAAAGTTCAACTCAACCGGGCGGACACGCTGGTCCGTCCCTACATGGACACACCGCCATTATAGCGCAAAAACCGATTCGGCCATTTCAACCGCGTCAGGTGATTCGGTATAATCGCGTGCGTTGAGTCGTTATTTCTATCTTTGCACTTTTTTGCGTCTTTTATTGACCCCACCCTAAATCCCTCCCCGCAGGCAGGGAGGGACTTTGCTCCCCTTACCCTGCGTGCGGGGCAAGGATCTGGGGAGGTAATGGGGAAAACTGCAAAGATAGAGTCGTTATTGTACACCTTGAGGTATTGGAATCATGAAAGCTTTCAAACTCGTCTTCGATTTCGCTCGCAACTACACCAAAGCATTGACCATCACCGTGATCAGTATGATCGCGCTGGTCGGCGTAAAATTGCTCATCCCCTGGGTGATCAAATCACTGATCGCCGCCGTCACCAAACAACCCATCGACGCCGATACCATGACGTATATCACCGGGCTGACGATCCTGACCGGATTTGCGCTGGTCGCTAAAGGCGTCCTGCAATTTTTGCGGAGCTACATGGCCCATATCGCCGGGTGGGGCGTGGTGGCGGACATGCGCAAGCATATCTACCAGCATGTGCAGCGCCTCTCGCTGCGCTTCTACGAAGATAAACAAACCGGGCAGATGATGTCCCGCATTGTGAATGATACCGACCTGTTCGAGATGTTGATCGCACACGCTGTCCCGGATATTGTCGTTAACCTGCTCACGTTTGTCGGCGTCGGCGCGATGCTCATGCTCATGAACTGGCAGCTTGGCCTCTTGAGCCTGATCCCGGTCCCGTTTGTGGTGCTGGTTATGCGCGGCTACGCGAAAAAAGTGCGACCCGCGTTCCGGCGGCGGCAGGTGGAACTCGGTGAACTGAACGCAGCGCTCAATGACAATATTTCCGGCATCCGCGAGATCAAAGCCTTCACGCGCGAAGACGCCGAAGCGCAGCGCATTTCATACGGCATCGACAATTACCGCCGTTCGCTGCTCTACGCGCTCAAAATGATGGCGATCTTCCAGCCGTTGGTCGATTTCACCTCGTCATTGGGGATGCTCGTCGTGATCTACTTCGGCGGGATGCTGGTCAACGATGGCACGCTGGCGGTAGCCGATCTGGTCGCATTTTTCCTGTACCTGGAAATGCTCTACCAACCGATTCGCGGCTTAAGCGATTCCTGGGAACGGGTTCAGGAATCACTCGCCGCCGGGGATCGCGTCGATGAACTGCTGAGTGAGAGTCCCGACATTGAAGAACGCCCCGACGCAATCCGGCTCACGGCGCGCGCACGCGGCGCGATCACGTTCAATGACGTGAGTTTTTGCTACAGTCAAGGCGATATGGTGCTGGAAAACATCAACCTGGAGATCGACGCCGGGCAGATGATCGCGCTCGTCGGGCCGACGGGCGTCGGTAAGTCCACGCTGGTAAGCCTGATCCCGCGTTTTTACGATCCGGTATCCGGCACGGTGCGCTTAGATGGCGTTGACACGCGCGAGTTAGACGTGGAAAGCCTGCGCCAGCAGATCAGCATTGTGTTGCAGGATGTCTTCCTGTTTCATGGCACGGTGCGCGAAAACATCCAATTCGGCAACCCCGCCGCCAGCGAAGCCGACATTATCCGCGCTGCCCAGACCGCCAATGCCGACCAGTTCATCCGCGAGCTGCCGCATGGCTACGATACGATGATCGGGGAGCGTGGCGTGAAGCTCTCCGGCGGGCAAAAGCAGCGCCTCTCGATTGCGCGCGCCGTGTTGAAGGACGCGCCGATCCTGATTCTGGATGAGGCGACTTCCTCCGTCGATACGGAAACCGAAATTCTGATTCAGGAAGCGCTGGAACGGCTCATGGCGGGCAAAACGACGATCATCATCGCGCACCGGCTCTCCACCGTGCGCAACGCAGACAAAATCATTGTGCTGGAAAATACGCATATCGCGGAAATGGGCACGCATCAGGAACTTGTTTCCCGGCGCGGCCTGTACAATCGCTTATACACGGCGCAGCGCCGCTTGCAGAATCTATCGGCTTAATCGGTATGCGAAACAGTTCGCCCGGTCACGGAGGCCGGGCGAAAAGAGCGTAGCATGATGTAAATTACGGTGCGTGGCGGGCTACTGTACCAACGCCAGAATCACGGCGGCGAATACAGCCCCAAACAACCCGATCATCCAGTAAATCAACGGGTTAGCCCAGTCCCAATGCAGGCCCAGGCTAATGATTGGTGGGTTATGCCGGTGATCCATCACAATACATCCCTTTCCACTTAAACATGCGCGTCGTGAGCAGTGGCGGGAGTCTTTGGTATTATGATTGTATCAAACTGGCATTACTCTTGCACCAGCAAAAGGGAGATTTTATGGTGCGCCAACCAACCGAACAGACCCGCAATTATCCGCGCTACCGCCGGGCATCTGTATCACCACTTTCCGAGCAAGCGGGACTCGCTGATCGCGTTTGAGTGGGGATGAAGTTGCGGCGGAGATCGCAGAAACGTTTTTAATGGCACTAAAAGCGGAGCGCTGATGACCAATACACCACAAATTCCCGACTTCCTGACGCACTATTACGACGCAGCGCGCGGACCCTTCCGCAATTTATCCACGTTAGCGCCCGACGCAGCCGAACGCCTGCAAGCCACGATCCGTGCATCAGGGCGTGGTTTCGCCAGCCAGCGCAATCCTGACTATCTGGCGATCCGGCGCGCGTTGGAACGCAAAATCCGCGCATTGTTTATCGAGAAAGGCGGCCAACCGCAACGCGACACACCGCATTACATGATTCTCGGCGCGTGCGCGTGGGTGAAATCGTGGTACGTGGCGGGTTGTGAAGTGCGCGTCCCATTGGATCAGTTCGATCCGGCGCAGGTGAGTCTGACCTATGGCGACTCGTTCCCAGCCATGCGCTACGGCGATGGCAAACCCTGGCGCGGGCAGGTCTACACGCTGGCCGAACTGCCGGACCTCGTGCAGCGCTACGATCTGCCGCAGGTCTGGAACGCGGACGGATCGCAGGGGCCGGATCGTTACATCGAAGCGCAGGTGTGGAGCGATGAACCGCTTAGATCATTAGGATTGCTGCCGGGGTAACGTCTACCAACTGGGGATCAATGGTAGGGGCAAATTCTCGGATACGATCAGAATTTGCCCCTACCATACTCACTGCAATCGCGCATTTACTGCCCGGCGGGCACACACGCCAGCACATTATTTTGCATGAGCGTGCAAGCGCCGGATACCGTGCCGTTGGGAGTATTCACAGTACACGCCGCGCCCACGCTCAGACCATTGCAGGCATCAATGGCGGCTTGTGGCGGTTGGCCCTGACCCGCTTGCCCCTGGCCTTGCTGTCCCTGCCCTGGCAGTCCTTGCCCCTGCTGACCCTGATTTTGTTGTCCCTGCGCGCCCTGCGGCGGTGTACCGGCGGCTTGCTGTTCGGGACGGGGATCGGTTGCGCCACCGGTTATGATCGTCACATTCCCGCCGCGCACACACCGGGCCAGGTTATAGATGCGCTGCACATCCCCTTGCGGCCCCATCCCAAGTGCAAATTGTGAAGGATCGCCCATTTTCAGATCGCTGCGCTGCGCGCCCGCGCCGTGTACGTCCATAAACTGGTTGTTCATGTAACCCAACGCTTCCCCGAATGCAATATAGACGGCGCGATCACCGGGGGCGCGCCCATCCAGGTGAGTCGTGCTGGTCCAATAGAAAGCGTAATCCGTCTGGCCGAATTCATCCGTGATGGGTGTCACGCTGAAAAGGGGATCAATCGCGGCGGAATGGGTCGCATCCAGGGAGCGCGCATAATCCACAATACCCTGCAATTCCTTCGCATCCGGCAAACGCCAATCGGATTGCCCCGCGTAATCGAGGTTTTCGCAGTAGCTCAACGCCTCGGCCCAATTCATACTGCTGCCGCTATCGGTCTGCATCCACATCAGGCTCGTGCTGTTATCGGTGATCGTGCCGTTGCCGTTATCCACGAACACATTCACGCCATAGCCCGTATAGCCCCCCTCGTTCCGCACGTAGCGCACATATTGGGTCATCTCCATATTACCGTCAGGTCGCGCCGTGCCATACCCCTTGATGCGCCCATCAGCGAAATTCACACCAAAAACCGTATGTGAGCCGCCCATCGTCGTGCTGGTATATTCTGTGCTGGACCAGTACTGCGCATCGATCATGCGTTCACCGGCAGCGAGGTTGCCGTAACCAAATGCAAAGTAAGTGGTATCAATATAGGGGATCGAATTGGCTTCTTCTGTGCCAGTAATCCCGTCGAAATCGATCAGCGAATACAATTCCTTGATCGTGGGCATCCGCCAATCAGTATAACCGCCCACGCTCACCGAGGCAGGACTGTTCATAGCATCGGTCCAGGTCATTTTGCCGAAATACGCCTGCGTCCACATCAAGCCCGTGTTGAGATCGGAGATCGTGCCGTCGCCGTTATCGCGGTAGGCGGGCGTTGTGCTGGCATAATTCGCATCCTGCCCAAACAGCGCCTCACCCGGCGCGGGACAGGGGATCGAATTACCGGCTTCATCGTAGCAGTACGATTGCCCGGTATCGACCACCCCTGCGCCGTTGGCGGTGCTAACTGAACTGAATGAACCGATCAAAGCGGTGATGATGAGTGCGGCTAACGTAAAGGTCGTAACGAGTTTAGTACGCATGGTCATTCCTCCTGGAATTTGATTGGGAGCATGTGATGATGCTGTCTAACAGTGTATTGCTTTTGTCGTTTTGAGGTGTTGGCTAACTGTGGCGTGGATGTAAACTTTCGGTAAAACGTATTTTTGCGCGACCCCATTGTCAAATCTTTCGCCCTGCCCTATACTCGGCGCTGCACAATGTAACTTTCCAGGGGCAAAACATGACTTCACCTGATCCCGATCTCATCGATCACGATCTCCCAATTGAACAAACCATCCGGGCGGAACTGGCGGAAACGCAGCAACTCGCCAAAGAATTCACCGCCGATGATGTGCAAAGCGGCGATTGGTTTTTCCGCTTACTGGGGATGGTGATCGGCAGTTACCAGCGCAACGCACGCGCTGCCTATTTTCAGCAAAAGTATCCCGGCTTATCACCTGATGAGATCGCCGACAAACTGATTTCGGTCACAGTCCGGTATGCGGCGATTGCGGGCGGGATCAGTGGCGTCAGTGCGACCACGACTCAACTCACGACGATAGCCTCGGCGGGGATGACTTTGCCCGTCTTTCTCGGCGTGATCGGGGTTGAAATGCTGTATCTCGCGCGGATTCAAATGCGGCTGGTGCTTGATCTAGCAGTGGTCTATGATCTGCAACTCGATCCCGACGATCCTGAAGATATTTTACTGGTGTTCGGCTATGCCTTGGGCGTTGCGCCAACCGAAGCACTCGGCAGCGCACTCACCAAAGTCGTTGTGCCCACCATCACGAAAGACACCATCAAACGCCACATCACTAAAGGCACACTCGAAGCCGTGCAGCAATTCGGACGAAGCATCGGTATCAAGATTTTGCAGCGCACGATTATCAAATATGCCGTGCCGATTGCCTCGGCTGCGATTGGATCGGGCTACAATTACACCATGACCAAATCCATCGGCATGGTTGCTAAAGCGCATTTTAAGCGCCGCGATATGGCGGTTGAAGATTTGCGCACGCTGTTTTCGCGCCAGCAGACCTATGATCTGGTCTTTCCCGCCGCGATTATGTACATGGCGGGCATTGATGGCAAAATCACCGATGCAGAACGCGAACTGTATCGCAGCATGGTTGCACGTATGGATTTTGCTGATCATGAACAAGCAGAATTTCACAAGCTGTCGCGCGATGAAAACGCACTGATCGAACGCATTGCCAGCCTGGATAGCTCCGATATGCGCCAGAGTTTACTGGATGCGCTGGGTTTGATCGCCGCTTATGACGGTGAGTTAGACGAATCTGAGCAGAAGTTTCTCGAACGTATCGCGCTGGAATTCGACCTGACCTTTGATCTGGTCGCGTTGGAGCAAATGGCCGATCTCTATAACACTAACCGCCAGGGGCGCTTGGCCCACGCCACCGAAACCCTAGCCAGTTTCACAGGGCAAATGGCCGAATCGACTAAAGATGTAGCGGGCAAAATCGGCGCTCAAGTGGCTGAAACAACCAAAGATGCTGCTGGGAAACTCAGGGAACAAGCGGTCAAATCCGCCAAAGATGCCGGAGAACTCAGAACACGAATCGCCGGATCGACCAAAGACGCGGCGGACAAACTCCGCTCACGGTTTGCAAAATCAGCTGACGTAGAAGACGATAATTCATGACACTGACACCCACCCTCATCACCGACCCCGCCGCCTGGAACGCCACACTCCGCGATCTGCCCACCGCGCACATCCTGCAAACGTGGGAATGGGGCGACTTCAAGCAGCACGAAACCGGCTGGACGCCCGAACGGATCGCGTTTCAGGATGACTCCGGCGCAGTCGTCGCTGCCGCCTCGATCCTGACGCGGCGCGTCGGGCCGTTGCGCGTAATGTATGTGCCCAAAGGCCCCGCGCTGGATTACGGCGATCCTGATCGGGTGTATCAAGTCCTCGATCATCTCGAAACAGTGGCCCGCCAACGCCGCGCGATCTGGCTCAAGATCGATCCTGATGTGATCGCGGGAATGGGCATCCCCGCCGACGCCCCCACCGTCGATCCAGATCGCCCGCCGCAGGACGATCTTACCGGGCAAACGGTGCTGACCATGCTCCATGAACGCGGCTGGCGCTTCAGCCGGTCCCAGGTGCAGTTTCGCAACACCGTCACGCTCGATCTCACGCGCAGCGAAGATGATCTACTCATGGCGATGAATCAAAGCACACGGCGTAAGGTCCGCACCGCCGCCAAAAAAGACGTGACAATCCGTGAGGCGAATAATCCCGCCGACCTGCAAACGCTCTACGATCTGTATACGGTTACAGGTGAGCGGCAAGGCTTCCTGATCCGCCCCCTGGACTATTACCGCCGCGCGTGGGCCGACTTCATCCAGGCGGGACTGGCGCAGGCGTTTATCGCGGAATGGGAAGGGCAGGCGCTGGCGGGTCTGGTGCTGTTCCATTTCGGGCCAAAAGCGTGGTATTTCTACGGCATGAGTTCCAACGA
>JAFGJA010000264.1 GCA_016929355.1 Anaerolineae bacterium
GACGAATACTCGCCCCGCACGGCACGGATCATCAAGAGGACCATCCACACGACGCCCAGCAGCACATGCAGCCCGTGAAAACCCGTCGTTGTGAAAAAGACTGTGCCGAATATATCACCCGCTTCGATGCCATCGTGAAACAACTCGTACCACTCAAACGCCTGGATACCGAGGAACATCACGCCAAACGCAATCGTGATCCCCATCCAGTTCAGGAATACGCGCCGGTCATCCGATTGGATCGCTTCAAGCGCCATCACCACTGCGAAACTGCTGATGATCAGCACCGTTGTGCCAATGGTCGCCAGGGGCAGACTCAAAACCTCGTGCGCTGCTGCAAATGCTTCAGGATGTTCGCCCTTAAACTTGATGAAGGTTCCGATCAGCGACGTGAAAAACATCACTTCGGAGGCGAGAAAGGCCCACATGCCGAGTTTGCGGTTATTCAACTGTGGCAGATAGACGGAATGCAAATCCACTTCGGGGAAACGTGCCAATCGCAAACCGCTTACAGCGAGGATCACCACGCCGATCACGCCCACAACCGGCGCGAGCAAGCCCACCAGCGCGAAGGTTACACCCAGGCCGACAAAGAGCGGCGCAATACTTGGCGGCGGCAGATGGATTTCAGCGCCATGATCGCCATTATCGTGCGCGTCAAATTCCGCTTCCACAGCTATTTCCGGCGGCATCTGTGCCAACTCATCCGGTAGTATTTGTACGTCTGTGCTCATCAATCCTATTCCCCCTCAACCAGACCCAACCGGGCATCCCGCGCGGGACGGCGGCTGGTAATTGCCGGAACCGTATCGAAGTTGTGCGCAGGCGGCGGCGAAGTCGTCATCCATTCCAACGAATTGCCTTCCCAGGGATCATCGCCCGCCGGTTCGTGATCCAGCGCGCGCTTGATCATGTTGTAGACCAGGATCACGGTGGATATACCCATAATGATCCCGCCCACCGTTGCCAGCCGGTTCATATCCGTCCAACCGCGATCCGCGCCATAGTTATACATGCGGCGCGGCATCCCCCATATCCCCAACAGGTGCAGGGGAAAATAGGCGATATGAAAGCCGACCATCATCGTCCAGAACTGGATTTTGCCCAACCGTTCATCAAGTTTGTAGCCGAACATCTTGGGCCACCAGTAATACAGTCCGGCAAAGATGGCGAAACCACCGCCGCCAAAGACCGCATAATGCAGGTGCGCGACCAGCCACATCGAATCCGCGACCACTTCATCAATCGGCAAAACGGCCTGCATCACGCCCGTGATCCCACCCATCAAGAACGTTGAGAGGAACCCAATCGCGTAGAGCATTGGCGTATCAAAGCGCAGATTGCCGCCCCACATGGTAAAAATCCAGTTGAACATCTTCACACCCGTGGGAACCGCAATGATCATCGTCATCAGTACAAAAAACGTTTCCCAGAAAGGCGGCAAGCCAACGGTATACATGTGGTGCGCCCAGGTCGCAAACCCTTGCGCGCCGATCAGCGCCGTAGCGATCACCATTGAGGTATAGCCGAATAACGGTTTGCGCGAGAAAACCGGGATCACCTCGGAGATGATGCCCATACCGGGCAAAACAATGATGTACACCGCCGGGTGCGAGTAGAACCAGAACAAATGCTGCCACAGCACCGGATCGCCGCCCGCCGCCACCGTGAAAAAGTTCGTGCCGAGGTTGCGATCCAGCAGCAGCATGATCCCGTTCACGGTCAGGACCGGCGTCGCCAGCAGGATCATGAAGGCCATGACCAGCGCGGTCCAGACGAACAACGGCATTTTCATGAACGTCATACCGGGCGCGCGCAGCTTGAAGATCGTCACGATGAAATTCACCGCGCCGATCAGCGATGAGGTCCCGACCAGCGCCACCGCAATCACCCATAAATCCGTGCCGTGTGTGGGCGAGTAGTCCTTACCGCTCAACGGCACATAGGCGGTCCAGCCAATAGCGGGTGCGCCACCGGTGACGAAAAACGCGGAGTACATCGTCAGACCGCCAAACAGCAGCAGCCAGTAACTCAGCGCGTTCAGACGCGGGAACGCCATATCGCGCGCGCCGATCATCAACGGCACAAAGTAGTTTGCCAAGCCTGCCATCATCGGGATGACAAACAGGAAGATCATGGTTGAGCCGTGCATGGTGAAAATCTGGTTGTATTCGTTGGCGCTGACAATCTGCCCGCCGGGTTCGGTCAATTCGGCGCGCAAAATCTGCGCCAGCCCGACTCCGATCACAAAGAAGGTGAAAGTCGTGATCACGTACATGATCCCGATCTTCTTGTGATCGACGGTGGTCAGCCAGTCCATAAGCCCCTCATAGCGGGGCGCTTGGGGTTGTGTGGTGGCGACGGTTGCCATAATGCGCTTATTCTCCGTTCGCTAATAAGTATGCGATGATGTCTGCAAGACCCTGTGCATTGAGTTTTTCGTGGAATTGTGATGACTGCATCGCCTTGCAGCTAAAACCTTCCGCTTCATAGGCACACGGCAGCACAATCGACTCGTGCAAATATTCGGCGGCAGTATACCCCTCATGCGCGTTCATATGTTGGCGAATCTGTGCAAGCGAAGGTCCGGCAGGGCTTGGCGCTGTGCCGTGACAATTGGCACAACCGAATGTGTTCTCGTTAATGGCTTCTTCACCATTGAACAAACGCGCGCCACGTTCGGCGTCACCTGTAGGCAGTTGAATAGCCAGATCAGTACCAACGGGCACAAACTGTCCCGCCGCAGCACGCTTTTGAGACAGCCACATTTCAAATTCAGCCGGTTTAACCGCCACCAACTCGATAATCATCTCGGAGTGTGCCTCGCCGCAGAATTCCGCGC
Organism: Anaerolineae bacterium; assembly: GCA_016929355.1. Taxonomy (GTDB): domain Bacteria; phylum Chloroflexota; class Anaerolineae; order Aggregatilineales; family Aggregatilineaceae; genus JAFGJA01. The sequence continues at coordinate 2,843 of JAFGJA010000264.1, forward strand.
AGTTCCCTTGATACGTGCCGGGTTTATCAATATTCAGCCACATCGTATTGGTATAACCGGGCACGGCATCCACCTTGCCCGCGAGTTCGGACACCCAAAAACTGTGCTGCACGTCGCGCGAAGTAATTTCCAGCAGGATCAGGCGATCCGTCGGAACGGTAAGTGTCGTGGTCGTTTTGACGCCGGTTGGTTCGCCCTCACCTCGGAAATATTCATAATCCCAGTCGAACATATAGCCCTCGACATGCACGGTGAGATCGGGAATACCGGTTTCGTTCTGGGCTTCGGCTGCGTACTCAGTATTCATGAAGCGATAGGTGAAGACAAAAATGACCGCGATGATCGCCAAAGAAATCAACGTCCAGGAAATCTCCAGGATGTGATTACCTTCATCTTGTTCGGGTTCTTCATCGCCGCGCTTGCGCGTCCAAATGACGCGGAGAATCAAGCCTTCGACGAACACAAAAACAAACATCGCCATCACACCGATAATCATGAATAGATCATCGATTTTGCCTTTGTCGGCGCCGCCATCCGACGGGCCGTGTGCCAACGCTTGCGCGGGAAGTGCTAACAGCAGCAGCGCAAGCCCGATCCAAAGTGTATATCGTTTCATCTGCCCCATATCCTAATAAACGCGCCTGCTCAATCTCGGCGCGGTAGCCAAACGATTCCGATGGGAGTGTCAGGAAGAGAGTCACCGAGCGTAAGGGTGGGTATGCGTTGGGTGACGATCTTTCATGATCCAACAACTTGCTTTTCTAAATTATAGCGAAATTTTTCATAATTAACAGGAAAATCGACTCATTTCTAACAAAAAATATTGATTAGATTATGGGCCATCTCGGATTAATTTGACCAATGGTTTTTGAAGGATATTGTTTGCGGCATAATCAGGACCAACGGGTTACACTAGTGGCGGGTTTTCGACAGTTTCAAGCAATGACTGCTCATTTAGGGGCATAAAGTTATAAGTTTTTAGTTCTAAGTTATTAGTAAAACCTTGTCGATCACTTTCGAAGATGTGCTGGTTTACTGAAAACGACGAACTGACAACTTGGATTCACTTGCAGAAAAGCAATCAAAACTCAAAAATTTAACTTCAGGTTTTAGATGATCTTTTTCGGAGCGAGGCATTATGCGCGAAACACAAGCCATTATCGAACGCATACGGCGGGTCGCGGACGGCGTCCAACAGATCGATCTGGCGGTTGATGCGGCGCTGGCCCAATTGGAACCGGGCCAATCTTTGTTTGCTGCGCCCTTTGTTCCCCCCGATCAGATCACCTGGGAACCGTATCTGCGCGCGCAGTGGATTCCGGTGGATATTCTGCCGGGGCGAGTCGTGGTGGAAGTGGAAACGAGGCACATCGGCGGCCTGTATAATCCCGGTGACGTGGTGAGCCTGCTCAGTCCGGTAGGCCGCCCGATTCCGCTCCGGGGGAAGATTTATCACATGCTGCTGATCGCGGAAGACATGCTGCCGACGCCGTTTGTGTACCTCGCGCGTAAACTGATCGGCGGCGGGGTCGAGGTTACGCTGGTGATGGGCGGACGCGCGACGAAGTATCCGCTTGAACTGTTGCCGCCGGAAGTCGAGATCATTCACAGCGAAACCGATTGGAAATGGCCGGATCAGGTCGATACGCTCACCTGGGCGGATCAAGTGTTGATCCTCGCGCCGGTGCAGACGAATTTCGAAGCGTATCGCCGCCTGTATGACGCGATCAACCAACTGCGCCACCAATCGATCCCCGATCATTACGTGGCGGGTATGTATTATCCCCGGTTGGCGTGTGGATCAGGCGCGTGCCTGGCGTGTATGATCTCCTCAAAAAAGCAGCTATTGGCGTGTACGGATGGTCCAGCGATTGATTTGAAGCGGTTAAATTTTTAACCCGGATCAATGCAGCTACGCCGGATTCATCACCCGCCCTAAGAACAGAATCGAGCCGGTAGCACGATCATAGATCGCATAGATGAATGGGCGATCTAGCTGGATGATCACCGGTTCAGAAGGCATCGGCGCGGCGGTTGTGTCCATGATAAGGGCGGTTGCGGCGGCAGCTTCCGTGCCCGCTTCATCGACGCCAATATAGGCTTTGTGCAGCGCACCGGAGATGAACAGCGATTCGCCCAGATCAACCATGCGCGAGAAATCAGCCAGGGCAGGATCAAACGCATCGACGACGCCGAGCGCGATCATGGGTGGTTTCAGGTTAAGATCGGTTGCGAACTCAAAGCGCGGCATCGCCAGTTGGACCTCGCCATAAGTTAGCTGATGCCGCAGCGTGTCGAACTGTTGCACGTTCAAACCCGCTTCGAACTGCGCAAATGTTCCGGCATCCGGCACAATAGCGAGCATGGCGACATTACCCCCCCAATACGGCAGTTCAACCGCCTGGAAGCCAGCACCTTGCACATAACCAAACGATTCCTGCTGGTGCATCATTGGAACGGTGAGGGTTGCGCCATCGAGCAGCGTAAAGGTATCGTCCTCAGTGTTGTATTCCTCAAATGGCGAATTCCACGACGCCTTGAAGTAGATCGCGTTCGCCAACACCATGCGCGTATCCGGCGTGATGATACCCGGCGGCAGCAAGTCCTGGATTTTGTCTTCGGTGCGATCCTCGACCCAATCGTTGATCTGGCCGCGCACCTCATCCGGTACGCTGATAAAATCCACCGTGAACAATTGCCCTGCGAAATCGGCCTGCATCTGGTCGAGATACGGTTGCCGGAAGGGGTAATTGGCCTGCGCCCACAACGAATTAGCGATATTGAGTTGGAACACATCGCCACTGCCCGCCGGAAAATTTGATTCGGACGTAATCAAGGTGCTATTCAGCACGCCCAAAGCCGGGTAATAGGTGTCGTGTGACAGCGTGACGTGCAAAGCATCGCGGATTTGCTGTTCGGTTGCGCCATCGGTTCCGGCCATCGCCATGCTGAACGCTTGCGCAATACTGAACGGGGAAAAGATCAAGTTTGC
>JAFGJA010000265.1 GCA_016929355.1 Anaerolineae bacterium
CAGTGACGCATTGCGCGTTAACCCCTCTCCCTAACTCCCTCCCCATTCGGTGGAGAGGGGGAATTGTGCGCGATCTGACTCCCCCTCTCCATGCTATGGCGAGGGGGCCGGGGGGTGAGGTAGACACGGCGAATTGATCGTGTTTGCAAGCGGGTGTTAATTCTGCATATAACGCTTCACTAATACCCCACCCGCGATCATGATCAGCAGCGCCAACGCCTCGATCAGCCAACCATGAACCGGGCGCGCTGCCGGTGATGGCTCGGTGCGCGCATAGCCGGTAGCCGGGAGTTCGGTCACGCTCGCAATGTCCGTCGCTGAGGTCGCAGTTGTGCTGGTAACATTCGCGCTGGTGTCTTGATCCGTATCCCCGCCACCGGTGGTATTTCGGGTGAAGCAAACCGTTTCGGCGCGGGCGGCGGCGTTGTGGTGATGCAAAAGCAGCACACACGGCAGTGTGGTGGTCGTATACAGCGCGAGATCGTAAGTGACATCAATCGTCGCACCCTGCCAATCGTCATACAGACTGGCTCCCCAAAACGTCGCATCGCCGGTTACATCCAAGCCTACCGACTCCACATCCACTGTTCGAATTGGGCTGACATCCACCACCTGATCCTTGTACGATGCGGCAACCCAATAATCGAACTGCGCATTACCTGCTGTCAGTTCGGGGATGTGCGCGACCTGTAACTGCATAAAGAGCACATTGGTCTGAAACAACACGGTATCGGGGAAATTCGCAGCGCCCAAAGTGGGGTAGACGTTGACAAACCCTTCGACATTATCGAAGCCAACGCCGTTATTCAGATTATCCAGAAACACGAAATACTCATCAGAGGGATCGCCAAAAAACAAATTCGCCAGCGAATCATTCCACAACCGGTAATCCGCGATAGTGTCCTGATTCACGTCGATATACACGTCAAAACGCACCGCATCCGAAAGTGACGACCATTCGCCATAGGTTGCAATGCCAAAATAGAGATTGGTCGTGTTGAGATCACTTGTCTGGGCATAGGTATTCGCCAGGCCAACATACCAGAGGTCCGCCGCATTGTAATCGGGCGCAGGGTGCGCTATGTTCGCGCTGGTGGTGTGCAGTTCAAACGCGGATACCAGCGATGTTTCATCATAGGGAAAAGTTGGACCGGTATACACTTCCGTGCCGGTCAGGGGAATCGCAGCCGTGCCGGTTACATCGGTCACGGGGATCACGTTGGTGGCTTCGTGCATCGCGGCGGCGGGACGCGGCGCAGCATAGACCGGTACGCGCAGCAGCGTGCTACCCGCGCCCTGAGTTGTTGGCGTCAGCGTCACATAACCGGATTCTTCGCTTAACCAATGCCGGTTGGTGAAGGGTAATGCTTCGCCCACCGTTGCATCGTGCGTATGGGGCCGTGTCATCAGCGCGGGGTTAACGTCCAATGTGACGATAATGGTCGCTGTTCTGCCGGGATTAACCGTCACTTGCGCGGGCGAATGGCTCATAGTTACGCCCGCGCCGCCATCACCCACACCGGGACTGGCGCTGCCATCGTCATCGTCCATCTGGACCACCGGCACATAAGCCACAGCGTAGGTTAAGGGACTGTTCCCCTTGTTCTTCACGGTGATTATTTGCTGTCGTCTCACCGGCCCTACCGCATTGATCACGCCAAAGGAGATGCTGACCAGTTCGGGATGCGCGGCATTGTACGCGATCACATTGGAGTTAACCGCGTTGGGGGCATCTAAGCGCCCCGCACCTACGCGCCCCGGTCCGTAAATAGGCGGTGTTTGCCCGTTATAGGCATAGAGATCATGCGTGGCCGTGTTCATCACCAATGCTTTGAGTTCCGCTACCGACCACGCCGGGTACGCTTCGCGGAGCAGCGCCATCATACCCGCGATATGCGCGGATGCTGCCGATGTGCCCGTTGTGCCCACGCTGCCGGTTACTGTTCCGGCCCGCGCCGAGACAATATTCGCGCCGGGGACCGTAATATCCGGTTTGAGGGAAATGCTGGCGGCATTGGTCTGACGTTGGGGGCCGCGCGATGATAACGACGCGATCATATCCGCTTGCGCGCTGCCACCGCCATCATGGGTCGAAGCGGCGACACTGATCGCCCAATCCGCCGTTGCGGGATCGCCCTGCGAAAAATATGCATCACCGGCATTCGTGGCGGCGGCAACCACGATTACACCTATTTGCGCCGCATCGTTAGCGGCCTGCGTCCAACCGCGCCAGGGACTCCCGTAATAACTGCCTAGCGACAGATTGACGACATCCAGATGATCGGACATGTTTTTGTCGTTGTTCGGATCGCTGGCCCATTCGAGCGCGGCAATGACGCCCGCCTCCGAGACGCGATCCCCGGCTCCGCTCACTTTCAGCGCGTAGAGAGTCGCTTCGGGAGCCATGCCCGGCCCGATCAGCATTGAGCCGAAGGGCGTTGTATTATCCCAGGGACCGGTATAGGTGTTGCCCCCCGCATCGACGCCATAGCCCGCCGTAGTCCCAGCCATGTGTGTGCCGTGCCCATGTTGATCTAGCGGATCGGCATCAGGATTGAGGGTTGGATTTGTGTCCGGGTCCCAGGCATCACCCACAAAATCATAACCACCCGCGACTTTGACTGTCGGGAAGGTTGTGCCGGGGCCAGTCCCGCCAAAATCGGCGTGTTCATAATCAATCCCCGTATCAATAATGCCCACCGTGATCCCCTGTCCGTTAAAACCGGGGGTGGTCCATACATCCGGCGCGCCCACAAACGGGATACTGTCCGCATTGGCAATCGTGCCGACACCGGCCACATACGCGGTTTTGACTCCGGCGATGTGCTGGATCGCGTTCAGTTGATCGGGTGTGGTTTCGATGATGAGTGCGCTCATCACGCGCGACAGCGTAAACACCGTGCGGTACGGAATCCCTGCCGCAGTCATGGCGTTAAGCGTGCTGCGCTGCGCCGCCTCGACGCGCGTAATCTGCGCCTGAGTTGCCTGCGCTGCCTGCACGGAATTGAGATCCGCTCCACCGATCACGTTCACGGCGGGTTGTTCCTGTAATTCCACAATGATTGGGATCGCCCACCCTGCCGGATAGGTTAGTGTGGGTGAGGTTAGCTGCGCTTGCAATGTCGTGTAGGATGAGATGACCGGGGGCGGGTGGGGCGTGCCGCCGGGGGGTGGAATTTGCGGCAGAGCAAACTGATCCCAATTCGGTGGTTGGCGATCCCGGTCTTGGCCCCATACGCCAGTGGGTTTTATAATAACCAATATAAGTGTGATGAGGACACTTACAGTTCCGATTCGGAAGATGACACGCCGCATCTTATCGTTCCTTTTATGCTCTCTTTATTCATATTTAGATAATTTTTGTAATTTTTTTAGTGATATGTGGTTTCGCCCTCAATTTGATGATCATTGTAACTACTGATTTGATGGTTGCTCCTCCAAACTATACTCAGAGTTTGCGCCAGGGGCGAATTTCGGCTAACTGGTTTCTTTTGCTGTTTTGACTATACTGAAGATAAGTGTCAACCCGAAGTGGTGTTATCTGACGACATAATGCACAGAACCATCCCGGTTCAATACCATCACAATGAGGCAATGAACGCTTCAATATGTCAAGGAGGACAAAATGAAATCGGTTCGTATAATTTTCTTAGTGTTGGTTTTAGCTCTCGCACTCCCTATGGCATCGGTGAGCGCGCAAGAGGATGAGGGTGAACTTGAGCCGGTGATTTCAGCAGTTTATTATATCCCGGCTACCGGTGGTTCATTTGTGACGGCGGCGGAAGGTGATGGCTATGTCCTGACCCTCACTGATGTGGCCCCCGAAGTGGCCTGGATCATGAACGAACCTTCACTGATTTTGCAGCAGCACGATACCGCGAATTTGGCTGCCCAGTGGGGGCTTGCCGCCGATCTGATGAGCAAAGCGGTGTTGGAAATTGATGGTTGGAATATTCTGGTTATGCTGGGATCGCCCACCTATGCCGATGGCACTTTGACCTTCATGGCCTATGATCCCGAAATTGTGGCTCCAGGCATCAAAGAACCGGAACTCCCGGAGAGCTTTGGCCGTGCGGCAGTCACCATTTTGTGGACGCTCGATTTCCAGCAGACCATGATCACTGCCGTGTTTGAATCTGAAGGTATCCGCGCGACTTCCGAAGAATGTGCTGCTTGGAAGGCGCAGTGGGACATATATTGGGCCTGGTTCCTGCCGAAACAAAGCGAACTCTCAAGTGCGCTGTTGCAATGTAAATTCACCAAAGATCCAAACGCTTGCCAAAAAGTTACCGAAATCAATGCCGAGATTGCGACCGAATATGCGAAGGTTTCACACTTGCCGGACCTGCTGAACCAGGAATGTGGTGGGTTCTCGCCGAACTAAGCTGTTTGGACTCACATGAGGGCGGGTTTGCGCCTGCCCTCGTCAGATTCAATGATTAGGTGAACGCTGTTGTCTGCTTCATTGTATAATGATCTCCACCATTCGAAAGCCATTGTGGGATTAAGTCCGCACATGGCTTTTGAGCACTTTGTGAATCAAGCGCTGCTATTAGATTTACATACTCGAACATTCACAAGGCTTAATGCAGATCAAAGTTGGATTGTCCAGCATATTGACGGACGTAGACCGCTTGCAACCATTATGACCTTGCTCGCCCGGACGTTTTGTCTTGATGATGAGCAAGCGTATGAAATGGTCGATACGTTTTGCAAAACTATGCTTCAGCAAGGACATTTCTATCTTAAATATAGTTCATGGCAAGGAGAAATAAAAGTGACTCATTATGTGCAGAACCCAGACGTGAATATTCGTGAAGAAGATAGTGATGGGGCGCTGCTCTTTAATCCCGATACCAATCAGGTCCAGGTCTTGAATAGTAGCGGCATGTATATCTGGAAAATGTGTGCGAAAGGATGTACAGTTACTGAAATCATCACTGCGATTAAAGCGAATTTTGAAGATGTGCCCGATGGGGAAGTTGAAAGCGATGTCGAGGAATTTATCGCTGCGATGACCAATAACGGTTTTCTCGGCGTAGCAAACGGTTCGTAATACGTTCAAATTTGGCGGTTTGCTTTGTATGCTAGCCCAAAAACAAGGTGGACCATAACTAATCAAGGGGATTTTCTAATGTCTGATCAAGCGCTCTCTATGCCTCGCAAAGTAACTATCGCGCTAACTGGACGTTGCAACCTGACCTGCCAATATTGTTTTTACGCGGATGAGATGGTTGCCTTGAGCGACATATCAACCGCAACATGGCTCGCGTTTTTCGAAGAACTGCGTGACGTGGGCGTCATGAGTGTCACCCTGAGCGGGGGAGAAGTTTTCACCCACCCTGATTTGTGGACGATCATTGACGGTGTGGTCAAAAATAAAATGCGGTTCACTATTTTGACCAATGGCACGCTGATCACGGATGAAGTCGCCGCTCGTCTGGCTGAATACCGCCGCCGGTTGGATATTATCCAGGTATCGCTGGATGGTTCTAAGCCGGAAACGCATAACCCGATTCGCGGTAAAAAAGCCTTCGAACGCACCATGCGCGGGATCGAAGCGATCAAGAAGTACGATTTGCCCTGGACGGTGCGGGTTACGCTCAACAAACTGAATGTATATGACCTGGAAAATACATTGAGTCTGTTATATGACGATCTGGGGCTGCGTAATCTCGGCGTCAACGAAGCCTTTCCGCGCGGAGCTGGAGCTTGCAATCACTCCACCCTGGAAATGACGCCCGAAGAACGCCGGATGGCATTCCGCATCATGCAGGAATTTGACGCGGCGCATCCCGGCGCTGCCGCAGGGGCGCAGGCTGGCCCGCTCGTCATGGCCCAACTGCTCGAAATTGTCGAGAAAGCCGAACTGGGCTACGATGTGAAAATGCCGCATCCCACCGGCACCCTGAGCGGTTGTGGCGTGTTCTGGCAAGAACTGAGCGTACTGCATGATGGCACGTTGGTCCCCTGTCATCAACTGCCGCAGATCAAACTTGGCAAAATTGGTCAAGATTCGGTGCGCGA
>JAFGJA010000266.1 GCA_016929355.1 Anaerolineae bacterium
AAGCGCTGGCCGTTGATTGTTTGACCAAGATCGTCGATTCCTGCAAAGTGGCGAAGATTGTATCATGAAAAACAAGAGAGTTTTTCTTCTACTCGCTTTCATCATATTGGTCCTTATCTTTAGTATCCTGACCGTGCTGTTCTGGTCTTTCATGACCGATAAGATTTTAGCTCCCATCTACTACTTGCTTTGGGTGAGCGGTCTGGTCATCAATAGTGTGCCCCAATTCGTTTATCTGATGATCCTGGTCGTTGTGAGTATGTTCCTCAGCCTGAAAATAGTGAGCGGCTTACGTTCCAATGTGCCGCGTCAGCCCGTGATGTACGATCAACCCAATTCCACCACCCGCTACCAACACTGGCGTATTCTGTGTGCTTATGCACATGGCTCCTGGTTTTCAAAGAACCGGTTAGCCACAGAAGCACGCGAGTTGATCCTGTCTATTCTGGCTTTTGAGCAGGGGGTAAAACTGGCGGAAGCCGAGGCAATGGTGCAGGCTGGAGCCTTAGATATACCGCCTGTGCTGCAAGAAATGATCGTATCAAAACATATCCCCCATGCGTCAACCAATCGTTTGCCCGGCATCCTGTCCTGGTTATCTGGCTTGGTTCGTTGGCGTAAGACGGATTCCGATCCCTATATTGATCACTTTCTCACTGAGCTTATTAATTTTGTTGAACACCATTTGGAGATGACACCTCATGCCAGGAACGAATTCGAATCCTGATCATCCCGTCGCCGCATTTAGCCAGGCGATTGTCGAAGAAGTCAGTAAAGCAGTGGTCGGCAAGACCGATGTGCTTTACCAGATGCTCGCGGCGTTTCTCTCGAACGGGCATATTCTCCTGGAAGACTATCCCGGTCTGGCAAAAACGCTGATCGCCAACAGTTTCGCTAACGTGCTGGGGTTATCGTTTCGCCGCATCCAATTCACACCCGATCTGCTGCCCGGCGACATTACCGGCGGGTACATCTATGATCGCGCGCAAAATCAGTTTGTGCTGCGTTCTGGTCCCATTTTTGCGCAGATCGTCCTGGCAGATGAGATCAACCGGGCTTCGCCGCGCACCCAATCCGCGTTATTAGAGGCAATGCAGGAGCGTCAGGTCACGATTGAAGGCGAAACAATGCCGCTGCCCGAACCCTTCATTGTCATTGCCACCCAAAATCCCATCGAGTATGAAGGCACATTTCCCCTCCCAGAAGCACAGGTAGATCGCTTCTTGCTCAAACTCGCAGTTGGCTATCCTACTCTCGAAGAGGAAAAAGAGATTGTGCGCCGGCGGCGCGAGCGCAAGCAGGACAATCAACCACTGCAAACGCTCACCAATGCCGCGCAACTCGTGGATATGCAGCGCCAGATCGAAGAAGTGTTTGTGGATGATGACATCGAACACTATCTGGTCAGGCTCACGGCCCAAACCCGCACTCACCGGCAGGTCGCAGTCGGAGCCAGCCCCAGAGGAACATTAGCCCTTTTGAAATTAAGCCGCGCCTGGGCCGCCATTCATGGGCGTTCGTTTGTACTGCCGGATGATGTCAAGCGGTTTGTCAAGCCGGCGCTAAATCATCGCCTGATTCTTCAGCCTGATTTGTGGGCCACACCTCATGCTGCCGGGCGTATTCTGGATGATGTGCTGCAAACTGTGCCCGTGCCTGTGCTAGAAGATGTTATGTCGTGAACACCTTTAGCCGCCTGATCATTACCTTGATCCTTGTGATCTTTGTGGTAGGGCTTGCTGCGTTGAATAGCAATATACTCGCCCTGACCATCCCGCTCATGGTCTATTTGTTCGCTGCGATTGCGCTGCGACCAGAGGGAGTCGCCGTTGAAGTAACACGCACCTTCACCCCTGATCGCGCGTCACAAGATACACCGGTCACCGTGCAAGTGAAACTGCTCAATGTTGGATCGGCAGTGAGTGAATTGACCGTACAGGATATACTGCCGCAAGGCGCGACAGTCCTGGATGGGGAATCTTCTACGGTTATCTTTCTGGCAAAAAATGCCGCGCTCGACTTGACCTACACCATTACCGCCCCGCGCGGCGAATATGCTAATTATGAAACCAGCATGTGCGCCGGAGATGCCCTCGGCCTGTTTGAGCAATCATTTACGCATAAGTCATCACGAAGCCTGGTGATTCATCCTCGCTACCCCAAACTAGACCGGATCAAAATCCGTCCGCCGCAAACACGAGGCTTCGCGGGTCCAATTGCCGCGCGTCAGGGGGGAAGCGGTATCAATTTCTGGAGTGTTAGAGAATATCAAGCCAATGATCCCAAACGGCAGATCAATTGGCGACTCAGCGCGCGCGCCGAACGTGAACTTTATACGAATGTCTTTGAGCAGGAACGAGTCGCTGATGTGGGTTTGATTTTAGATGCGCGGGTCAATGCCAATGTTCTCACCACATCAGAGTCCCTGTTTGAACATTCGGTACGGGCGACGGCAGCCTTAGCTGAGAATTTTTTGAACGATGGCAACCGGGTCAGTTTGCTGGTGTATGGTGCAGGGCTGGCGCGCGTCTTCCCCGGCTATGGGCGCATCCAACATAACCGCATTTTGCGCGAATTATCCAGGGCCGAGCCGAGCATTAATTATGCACTCGAAAGCCTGAATCACTTACCCACCGGCCAGTTTCCGGCCAAATCCCAAATTGTAATCATCAGCCCTCTGCTGCCTGAAGACATCACAATGCTGCGCCGGATGCGCGCGCATGGCTACGCAGTTATTGTCGTCAGCCCTGATCCTATTTCCTACGAAGCCACGCGGTTTGGTGATACAACCAGTCTCGCCTATCGTCTGGCAAGCGCAGAACGCCGCCTCATGCTGCGCCAGATGCGCCAATGTGGTGTGCAATTAGTTAATTGGCAGGTGCATCAACCACTAGAACATACCATACGTGAGATGTTAGCTGCGCAACCTTTGACAATGCATTACGGGCTACAATCATGAATCTGAAACGCTTATTTGGGGGATTAGTAATCACCGTTGCAGTGCTCTTTGCGGGTATCTATGCAGCGTTGGACAGTTATCTACTTGCTATTGTGTCTTTAGGAGTGGGCGGACTATGGCTCACCCTAGATGCCAAAATCGCCAATTACGAAGGCACACTCTTTTTTCTGGCATTTGTTGCCCTGGCTGTAATCGCCAGTCTTGATGACACGCTGAAACCATGGCCGCTCCTGGGGTTATCGATCAATCTTGCAGCGTGGGATATAGCGCGCTTTACCGCACGCCTCGCCAACGCAGAGCAACCGGCGACACGCGCGGTCCTGACGACACGCCACCTGATACTGTTGGCTGGTATCATCATCCTGGGATTCGTGTTCGCGGTCCTGCCAGCTTTGGTTCGATTGGCGATCCCGTTCGTAATCGTGGGCGGTGTGGCGCTGCTCGCGCTGTTGACATTACAACAATCCATGCGCAGCTTGTCACGGGATTAAAAAGGAGATATTTCTATGAAAATCACAGGTGTACGCACGCGCATGTTTGAGCACGATCGGGAGAGAACTTGACAACGTGGATTGTGACCGGATTGCTCTTTTTCAGAATGACCGGTGGATAGGCAATGTGACCGCACAAGAACTACATCAACCGGATGGATCGCTCATTCCCCTCAGTCTCTGGGAACGTAATCTGAGCAAACTGTCGTGCGGACGAAATTCTGGACACAACCAGAAGGTAGTATAGTCGAGGTTGTGAAAGGAAAACATGATGAGCAAAAAACGGCGACAGTACAACGCAAAGTAACCACACCCAAATGAAATCCTAAAAAAAGCCACTCACTGGCTGGACGGCCAATCGCGGAGAAACGGGCGATGATCGATATGGGTATAGTCCATATTTTTATTGCCGTATGGAATGATGCGCACGACAGCACCAAATTTAATTGAGTACGGGCTTAAATCATAGTTGATATATCAACAATGTCTCACTTCCTTTTTCCGTGTACGTCACGACTGCGGCGTTGGTATATAAATCAACTTGGAGCACACACCGGTGCTCATCTAGTTTCCAGCCCAAAACCAGTTGATCATCCGTGGTGTCAACAACTTCAAACGTACCATCAAATGCTGGATGTGTATTCCGAAAATGAATGAGACTTTTCAGGCGTTTGACCACGTCTTGTTGGGCTGCCCAATCAATTTCCTCAAGGGTAAAATTGTGGCGGTTGATCTCACGCCCTTCTCCTGTTCGTCTGGTGTTTTCTTCGTCATTTTCACCGGCTAACAAGCCAACATAGTAGACTTGCGGCACCCCTGGCACAAAAAACTGGATCGCTCGTGCGGCCAGATAAGCATCATCATCACAATCTAACATAGAGTAGTATGAGCACCTGATTTGATGAACATCAAACCCGTCTGAGTTTTGATACTTAGACGAAAATACGCGACTCGGATTCGCACCACGTTCAAAGCAGTGGTCGATCACTTTTCGCGCATCATCCGCACTCACTAAATCATCCAGGTCGGGTTTAATCGGGATACCATCATGGCAGTCTAGCATGGTGAATTGTTTCGCCGGACGGATTTTGAGATAGTCGCGGATGCGTGCGCTACTGCGGGTGATGAACAATTCCAATATCATGTACGGCAAAATGAAATCGTAGATCCAATACCCGTGCTCAACCAGTTTAAATTGTGTAGTGTAATGAGCGTGGACTTCGGGAAGAAGTTCAATGCCTGAAGAATGAGCCAGATCACTGATCCAGTTCAGGAAATCATACACCTCTGGTTCAATCATAAAACAGGTCGTGCCGGGGATTTTTATAACGTAAGGGAGTGCGTCCAAACGCACAATCTTGACACCATTTGCGCTGAATTGTGTGAGAAAATCTGACAATAGGTGACGGGTAACATTCGAATGTACATCTAGATCGATTTGCTCGGATGGAGTAGTCTGTCCAAAGGTCGTCCAAACGGTGACATTCTCACCGGTTTCTTGAATCGTGTAGGTCGAATAGGGTTCAGTGCGCCGCAGAAAGATCTTTTCGATTTCCTCACGTGAGGGAAAACCATCCGGCCATAGCTTGTCTATGGTGAGGAACATGTCATAGTATTTGGATTGTTTGCCCTTATTCAGAAAATCCTGGAAGAAGGGCGACTGGCGAGAAATGTGATTGACCATCAGATCAAGCAAAATGTCATAATCCTCGCTGAGATGCTGTATGTCTTGCCAAGAGCCGAATACCGGTTCAATCTCCAAATATGTCAACGGCGCAAAACCTCGATCACCGGATGAGGGGAATGGCGGGAGAATATGGATACCGCCCTGAAATGAGTTCGGAAAGTGTTTTTGCAACACATCGTATAATGTCCTGAGGTTTCCGCCTAGTGAATCAGGATAAGTAATAAGTTGGACTTTGTTTTTGATTGGCATTGATTCATCTCTTTCCAGGGATGACTTGGTTTCCGTAATTATCGAGCGCGTTCGATAGTTCCTTTGGAGTAGACACTGTACGCTCTTTGCAATTTTTATGGAGCATAAGCGTCGTGTTTTTCCGGATTGAGTTCCATGCCCATCCGAGACAATGCTGCGCGGATTTGCACAATGTCTCCATCATGAATATCATCCACGTTTTGAGTCAGTGCCAGTGCGATGGCTGTGCCTGCTGCTTGTCCCATTGCGCAGCATGTGGGGGTCATGCGGAAACTGCTTTGCGCCACCTGATCACCACTGGCACATTTGCCTGCGACTAACAAATTCTCAAACCCACGAACAATCAAACTTCGCAGCGGAATCGCATATGGGTGAACACGTTGACGCCGTCCACCCGTTCCTGCCTTGGTTAGACTGTGGAAATCAATTTGAGAGGTCGCAACTGCCACACCATCGGCAAAATCACACCCAGTGACCCGAAGTATATCAGCTTCGGTCAGGATATAATCGCCAACAACCCGTCTCCCCTCCCGAATGCCGATCTTGGCTCCTGAAGCACATAACATATACGTTGGGTACTTGTGGCGCTGCAAAAAATGAATCGTGCGGGCAAGTTGTCGTCGCGCTTCGCACTCGGCGTCACTCAAGCTGAATGGGTCGGTGGGATCGTGTGCGATCACTTTGGTCATATTGCAATACACGCGCCCATCAGGCAACTGCCTGAATGTGTGCAGACCGGGCATATCATCCAGTGTGTGGATTTCTTCCAGACCAGAGGGCAGGTAGGGCTGCACCGGTTTGTTTGTATCCTGGAGCACGCATGTCAGACTCATATGTAATGTACGGCCTGTTTGCGTATCGCCTTGCATGAAGTCTGCATGTGCCAGCGCTGCCAGATCACCTTCGCCGGTCGCATCCACAAAATAGCGGGCTTCAATATTTATGAGTTGACTGGCGGATACAACAGTTA
>JAFGJA010000267.1 GCA_016929355.1 Anaerolineae bacterium
GTCCGCAGCATTGGCCTGGCGTGGAGCGGCACGCGCTACGCTGGCGGCAGCTATGAGGGCGGCGATCTGACCGATCTCGGCGTGGAACTGCTCGCGGAAATGCGCCGCCTGGGGATGCTGCTCGATGTGGCGCATCTATCCGAGCAGGCGTTTTGGAGCGCGCTCGATTATTGGGATGGGCCGGTGACGTATTCGCATGGCATTGTGCGGCACTATCTCCCGGCGGCGCGCGCGCTTGGTGATGATCAGATCATGGCGCTGGCGGAACGGGGCGGGGTGGTTGGCATTTCGGCATACAACGAATTTTTCGTGCGCAATCTGCGCGGTGCAGTGCCGACGTTGGAAGATATGGTCGATGCGATTGAGTACGTTTGCGATCTCACCGGAAGCTGCGATCATGTCGCCATTGGTTCGGATGCGGATGGCGGCTTCGGCGCGGAAAGCGCCCCGATTGACACGGTGGCCGATTTGCAGCAAATTCCCACGATGTTAGCGGATCGTGGTTACAGCGCGGCGCAGATCGATGCAATCACGCATGGCAATTGGTTGCGTGTGTGGCGGGAAGTTCTGTAAACGGCCTCACCCCCTAAATCCCCCTCGCCATCGTAGACATTTTGTTTTGCTGACGCTCAACGAAAATTATGGAGAGGGGGACTTATGCGCGCCTCGAACCGCTCCTACCGCAAAAGCACATCCGGGTTGACTTCGATCCATGCGGGAATCGGCAGCGGATCGCCCAGCCCGAAATGCGTGGTCCAAAGTGATTGGTATGTGCCATCAACGGCCATATCTTGCAACGTTTCATTGACCAGCGCGCGGAAATTGGCATCATTACGCGGCATAGCGAACGCGAGCGGTTTATCATCACCGTAAGGTGTATCCAGAATCTTCACCGCGCTCTCATAGCCGCCTTCACGTACCAGCGCCAGCAACCGCAAATTATCGCCGTAGATCGCATCCAGGTTATCTTCCGAAACCATCGCAAACAGCGCATCTTCTTCGCGCTGGATCGCAAACGGTTCGCGGATATTCAACCCCACGCCAAAATGTTCCGCATATTTCACGATGTTATCCGCGTCGGCGGCGTCATCGGCAAAATAGCCGATCCACCACCCTGTACCAAGCATGTCCGCGAAGGTCGTGACATTCTCGTTGACCATGACCAGCAGACGATCCCCGTGTTTGATGTACGGCTGCGAATACTCGACGCGATCCGCACCATCCCAACGCGGACTCACGCCGACAGCAATATCTGCCTGTCCGTTTGCGACTAAATCCACCGCGTTCAGCGTCGAATTGGGCACGTACTGCACCTGCACACCCCAGCGCCGCGCCATGTCTTCGATCAATGCCTGATTGAGCGCGTTCGTGATGCGCACCTGGGCGGTTGTCGTTTCGTTCGCTTGCATGATGCCCGCCACGCGGAGCGGCAGCCCGGCGGTAATCCGATCCGCGACGGGGTTCGCGGGGTAGGGCATATCGATGGGAAAATCGCTGAGGGCGCGCCCGTCTTCGTAGAGTTCATCGTAGACGGGGACTAAGGTTGAAAAATCAATAGCTTCGGTGGGGAACCACTGCTCGTGAATTTGCTTGAGGCGACCACTGGCTTTCAAGCGCTGCAAGGAGCGATTGAGCAGATTGCGCAGATTCACATCAAAAGGCCGGATCGCCATCGCGTAGTATTCGAGTTCGATTGATTCGTCGATGAAACGCATTCCCTGCCGCCCCGCATTGAGCAGGTTGTGCCATTCGCCCACCATCGCCTGGACTTCGCCAGCTTCCAGGGCATCAAGCGCACTGCTTTCGGTGAAATACGTGCGCAGATCGAATTCAACGCCGTTCAGTTGGCTCCAATTGCGGAGCGCGCGTTCGCTGCGGCTGCCAATCGGCACGGATACCGCCAACCCGGTGAGATCGGCCAGCGAGTTATACGGTGCGTCGGTCAGCACGACCATTTTTTGCTGGTTGACGTAATAGGGATGGGTGAAATCGAGAATCTCATCCCGATCCCGGCTGTGGACCTGCTGGCCGAGCAGAATATCAATGCGTTCGCTGATCAGCATTTCGACATTGTTCTGCCGCGTGACCTGCACAAATTCAACCTCGATGCCGAGTTCAATTGCAATCGCGCGGATAATGTCCGGTTCATAACCGACCACTTCCCCGAAATCGTTCAGCCAGGTGAAGGGTTCCGCGTTGTAATACGTACCCACGCGCAGCCGTCCAAGATTTTGCGCCACTGCTAACCCGGAATTGGTCGGCGGGTTGAAGGGCGTCGGTGTCAAGGTGGGCAGGCGCGTGGGCGGGATCAGCGTCGGAGCCGGTTCGCTGGGCGTCAGCGTGGGCGGCTGTGTATTCGTCGGGATCGGGGTGAGCGTCGCCGTGGGCAGGGCGGGCACGGTTGCGGGAGGGGGCGCGGTTTGATCCTGCGCGGCGGCGGGATCGTTGTTCATGTTCCCGGTTAATGCCAGCAGCGCGATTACGCCCAGCAGTACGACAACTGCTATCTTTACCGCGCGTAGTTTACCGAATAACGAGGCGCGGGAATCGACCTGCAACCTGACTCCCCCTCTCCGTTGCATGGAGAGGGGGGCGGGGGGTGAGGTTTGGTTTTTGCGGTTAATGATCTGCTTCATAAATTCTATCCTGTATATAATCCGTGCTGCTTGATATAAGCCAAGACCGCATCCGGCAATTGATACCGCACACTGTGCCCCTGCGCAAGCCGCCGCGCCAAGTCCCGCGCCGCAATGTCGATCAACGGGGCATCTACCCATTCCACTCGCGCCGCTAAACCCGGCACATCACGCTCTAATTCGGCCAAATCGGGCGGCTCGACACCGGGGCGGCGCATGACGCCCAACCGCGCCAGTGCGAGCAGTTCCGCCGGGCGTGACCATTGTGGCAGATCACGCAGCGAGTCCGCACCGATCAAAAATACAAATTCCGCGCCGGGATACTCGTCATGCAGCCGCGCCAGCATATCCACGCTGTAATGCGGGCCGGGCCGGTCCACATCCACCCGCGAGAGCGCAAAGTGATCGTTTTTCGCAATCGCCAATTCAACCATCGCGATCCGGTGATTGGCTGAGGCACGGATCGTGCTGGCGGCTTTGTGCGGCGGATTCCCTGCGGGAACGAATAACACGCGGTCCAACTGCAAGCTGTCGCGCGCGGTTTCGGCCAAGATCAAGTGGCCCATGTGCGGCGGATCAAACGTGCCGCCGTAAATGCCAAGACGCATACATCTTCCTTTTCATGATGGAGTTATTGTAACGAATCCTGCGGTAGCGATTCATACGATACGCCTGCGGATCGCGTGTGCTGTATATATTGGCCTGACTCCCCCTCCATCGCATGGCAAGAGAGTTAGTAGGGGCGGGGCTTGCTCCGCCCAAGCGCGGGGTAGAGCAAGCCCTACCCCTACAAACCCTGGTTGAACTTGGGCCACCATGTATTAGGGGTGAGGCTTTACCCTTCCTGCTCCGCGCGCCACGCCGCCACCGCCGCGAGCGCTTCTTCGGTTCCGATCTGCTCCAGCGCAAGCGCCGCCACGTCACAGATACGTTCCGTCACGCCGCGATGCGTATCGTTCAATAGTGCGGCGAGCGGCGCAACGGCAGCGGGTACTTTCATCGCACCTAAGGCCATGATCGCGTAGCGCCGCACGCGCGGATCAATATCACTTAACGCTGCCGTGAGCGGCTCAATGGCGCGCGGATCGCCGAGATCACCGAGCGCACGCGCTACCTCGTAACGCACATCAGAGTCTTTGTCGTGCAGCGCATCGATCAAATAGCGCGTGGTGCGGCGATCCTTCAGTTCGCCCAGAATCCGCGCGGCGGTACGGCGCACGCGCCAATCGCTATCTTCCAGCAGGGTTGTAACCAGATGCCCGGTAGGATCGGGATCGCCGGTATCTTTGGCGACCACTTCGCCCGCCATATTGCCGAGCGCATGGGCGGCGCTGATGCGCACGATATTCCACGTATCATCTTCCAGGACCGTGATCAACGCGGGAATCGCGCGCGGGTCTTCCAATTGGCCGAGGGCGGCGGCGGCATTGCTGCGCACATGCCCGTTAGTATCTTGCAGGGCGTTGATGAGCGGATCAAAGGCCCGCGCATCGACCCGGCGGCGGAACGTTTCCGACGCTTCGATCCGCACCGCCGGATCGGGATCGTGCAGGTGCTGGAGCGCATACGCATACGCCAGATAATCGCGCATCAAGCGGTGGGCGAAGCGATACGCATTGCTGGCCGGTTCCGGGACCAGAATCCCTAGCAGGATCGCCAACTGCGTGAAGACTCCGACTTGATCTTCTGGCAGCACATTGCTCAGATCGGCGGCGGTCAACACGTTTTCCGTGACGCGCCAGCGCCCCGCAAAATTGCGCATCGCCAGTTGGCCCAGGATCGCGTATAGCTCCTCTAGCGTAAATGAGATTGCCTGATGCTTGCGCCGCGATTCTCGTGCGTAACGCTGCTTGATATACGTTTCGAACAATTTATCGCGTAGTTCGCCGGGATTTTCGTGCAGTTCGCGCAGTTCAAGCGCCGATTCACGCTGATCGCGGTACGTGAATGCAAACAGACTCAACAAGAGCGGCGTGCGCGCAATATCCAGCAAATCAGGATCGGCGCTCAGAATCTCCCACAACTCCGGCAGATCGCGCAAATAGGTGTGCATTTGCTGATCGTTGAGTGGTTGCAGCGTGACGGCCCCATAGAGCGCGACTTTCCGGCTCATTTCGTTGTAATCCTGCACCCGGCACGACACGACGATCTGATTGTTATCCGGCAGTTGGCGAATGAAGCGCACGCGCGGATCGTAGCGTTCGGCGGTGTTTTGATCGACCTGCACGCTGCCGAGTTCATCCAATCCGTCTAACAGCAGCAGTAACCCGCCTGTGTCGATCAAATGCGCGAGATCATGGCGTTTCAGCGTGGGAAATTGGTCATCCAGCCAATCGATCAGGGTGGGCTGGCGGTGCGCGTCCCAGGTCACAACCGGCACGATGATCGGTAACGGTAGATTCGGGTCTTGCAGCCGCCGCGAGATCGCATTGCGCGCGAAGGCCATCAGCGTAGTGGTTTTGCCCGCGCCCGGTTCGCCAAGCAGCAGCAAGCGCCCGGCGTAGCGTTCGAAGGCGTCGCGGAAATTCGGGTAAATGAGATTCGCCTGATCTTCCTTATCGAGAATCAGCCCCGCCATATCAAAAAACGTGACCGGCAGCACGCGCGTGGTATCGCTGGCGGTGGGGTCCGCCTGATCAATGGCTTCCGGTGTGGGTTCGCTGGTCAGGCTGATCAGCGCATAATCCGTTTTGTTCATCGAAAAAATGGTCTGATTCAGGTAATGCACCGTTTCCTGATACAGCCGGTTCAGATAGTCCCGGTACGGATCATGGGGCGGCGTTTGCTGCGCTTCGTCGGCATAGGGGGAATCCATCGTATCCATGCGCAGGCGGCGGCAGAGCCGGATTACGGCGGTATCCCAGGGTTGGCCCGTGAAGTCCTCGTGATGCACGTTGATGATCGAGATCGGCGGCACGGTGCTTTCAAAAATCAGGGGAATGACGGGTTTGCGCAGCGCCAGCGCATAGCCGATTTCGCGGCGCACAAAGTTATCCTCGCGGCGTGTATCCGGCGTGATGCAGACGATCACGCGCGCGCTTTGCTCGATGGCGTGTTCGAGCGCGACGGTGAAATCCTGGTCAGGATCGAGATCGCGGGTATCGCGCCAGGTGGTGAAGCCTTCCGCGCGCAGATCGCTTTCAAGCTGCATGGCGCGAGTCAGGCCATCGCGCCGTGCGTAAGAGATGAAGGCGTCATATTTATAATCGGTTTGTCCCATCGCGCGGGCCATACGCTGCCGTGCCTGATACGAACTGGTCTGATATACGGCGTTGCGGGCCGAACGTGCGGGGCGGGGCAGGGGAGTTGGTGGGGGTGGTTGCTTCTGTTGATCGCGTTGTTCCTCTGGGGGATCGAGTTGTGAGAGGTCACTATGCGGCATAATGACCGCGGCCACTTGTGTCACCGCCGCACTGCTGCGCTGCTGGCTGGCGCGGCGCATCAAGCCAGTAGCGATCTGGAAATACAATTTTTTGGCGCTGTTGATCGGTAGTTCGATCTCGACCCACACGCTCCCGGCGGTGACGCGCAGCACGGTAATTTGATCGGGGGTAAGCTCTAAATAATCACTGAGCAGTTTGATCAGTTGGCGCGGATCAAATTCGGCGATGCGTCCCGCCAGTTGTAATTCGATCCGCCCCATTTTTTCGGCGGCCATTTCCGCGTTTGGCGGGGTGATGCGCAGTACGGTATACGGCCCTAACGGGAGTGAGGCCGATGAGGGTTCGAGGTGCAGATTGGGGCGGCCTGTGCGCGGCGCAATGCTGAACAGGTCGGCAATCAGGGCTGCGAGCGTTCGTTTATAGGTATCGGACCGGCTCAGATCGCGCACGGGCATGTGCGTCATCGTTTGCGGAATGGCGCAGGGTTCCACCATCAGGGGGATGATCGGCTTGTGCAGCGTTTGCGCGGCTTCCCATTCCCAGGTCACATAGGCCGAGGCAGTGGCTCTGGGCGTGAGCAGAATCAGCACCGCATCCACGTTATATAAGCCCCGGATCACCTGTTCTTTCCAGTCGGCTCCGACGCGCATACTTTCGGCATCCCAGACTGTGTGTCCCTGGAGGTCTTGACGCAAGCGTTCGGCGGCGCGGCTGCCGTCTTCAGGTGCATAGGAAAGAAAAATTTTGAGCATCGTCTCTTCTCGCTGGTGATACCTGCAATGGGATAATATTGCTAGTATGATCTTCTCTATTGTACAGAGACTTGCGCAGAAGGAAAAACGAACCTCACCCCCTAACCCCCTCTCCATCCGATGGCGAGGGGGAGTGGTCAAAAAATCGATGATAACTTGTTCGTGGTCCCACTGGTGAAACTGGACTTGCCAGCCGGGGGCCAGCCTGTTACCATTTGCGCTGGTAGTTCGTGAAGCAGCAGCATAACGGGTTGGACGAATGGACGATTCACGGCACGATTCAC
>JAFGJA010000268.1 GCA_016929355.1 Anaerolineae bacterium
CCACTGCCGATGTCATCCAGCAAAATTAAACTGCGCTCGTGCGCTAGTTCGGCTAATATGGCGAGCGACACAGCTTCGGTAAAACCAATGATCTTATAATTCGAGGCGTGCGCGCGCATGATCACGGCAGTGTTGTCCGTAATCGCGTTAGCATAATCGCGCAGGTGAGTGCGGTTCGTCGCACCAACTTCGACCATCGTCGCGCCGCTTTGCGCCATCACGTCGGGGATGCGGAACGATCCGCCAATTTCGATCAGTTCGCCCCGGCTGATGATCGCTTCGCGTCCACGCGCCAACGCCGACAGCGCCAGCAGCACACCCGACGCATTGTTATTGACGACCATCCCGGCTTCCGCCCCGGTCACATCGACTAAAATGCGCTCAATGTGGCGATCCCGCTTGCCGCGCACCCCCGGCTCTAGCTCATATTCGAGCGTGCTGTAACCGCCACCCACTGCACGCATCGCCGCCAGCGCATCATCCGAGAGCGGCGCGCGTCCGAGATTGGTGTGGATGATCACCCCGCTCGCATTGACCACCGGGCGTAAGGTAGGCCGTGCCGCCTGCGCCAACTGTTCCGCCGCCCGCGCCACTAACACCGCCTCACTTGGCAGCACAGAATCACCAGCTAACACTGCTTGCCGCGCCGCATCAACCACCTGCCGCAAGACACGCACAGTTTGATCGCGACCATATTCAGCCTGCAAGGAGTCGCTGGCCCGAAGTAATGAATCGATACCGGGTAAATCGCGTAATGATGTCATGCCAGGATTATACACAAAAAAGAGAATGATCTGTGTGATCACCCTCTTTTTTAACTATCTCTTCTCTGCGTTCTTTGCGTCTCGACGGTGAATGATCTTTAGTGCGCTGCTTCCGTCTGCTCCGACATATCGCGGAACGCCGGGAGGAACTTTATCCCCAGGCTGAAGATCATCGCCAGGATGGAAATTACCATAAAGGTGATGGCCCATTCGGTCCACGCGGGCGTATAGCTGCCCACCAACGGATCGGTCATCGGCGGATTTTCGGACAGAGGCTCGGTAAAAGCCAACAACGTTGTATGCCACCGATTCGCTACCAAGCCAATCGCCGCCAGCCCACTGCCGATCAACAACAGCAGAATATTCTGGCGGAACCGTGCCCGAATTAGCAGAATCGCAGCAAGCAGCCCGCCCAGGAAAATTTCCCAGGTCCAGAAGGTGACGGCATACGTCCCCGAAGAAAGGGTGGTGAACGCCTCCGAACGCCCTGGCACATAGCCGTAGTTACCGGCGGTTGTATCCCAAAAACGCATATAAAGATACAGTAACAGAATCGCGCCGGAAATTTGCCCCGCCGCGAATAACGCGTTGTTGGACACCAACGTGCGCTTGCCAATCCACTGGACAACCAACGTGATAAACACTGTGAAGGAGATACCACCAGCCACGGCTGACACAATAAACAGGATCGGCATAGTCGCCCGGAACAGCGCCGCGCGCCCCACCACAACCCCGTATGTACCACCCAGGCTGGATTGGTGCAGCAGGGACAACCCCAGGCCAACGATTGCTAACACCGGCGTATAATCATGCACGCGATGCGCAAAATTTTGCAGCCAGGTGAAGCGTTTCAAAAACGGTAATTCGACGACCATTGGGAAGACTTCAAACGTCAGCACTGTAAAATACAGCGTGATACACATGGTCACTTCCCACAACATCGAGTGAACGTTCCAGAACACCCACCCGTGCCAGAAGCGATCCGGGCGTCCGATGTCAAAAAATAACGCCATCAACGCGCCGCTATAGCCCAGGATGCCGATAAACACCGCCACGCGAGCCAGTCGTTTGAATTGATCCTGGCCGAGAATATACGTAATCGCGGAAATCGAAAACGCCCCTGCGCCCAAACCGATACAGGATAGATCGAGGATGATCCATAATCCCCAGGGAGTCAGGTCGGTCAGGTTGGTAACGACCAAGCCTTTGGTCATGATGAGAAACGTGGCGTACAACCCGATCAGGATCACGATCCCCAGAAAACCGATCCAGAACCAGAAGGGGCTGAACAGATTAAAGGATTTGCGTTGTTGTTGAACTGCGGCACTCATGCCTCTTCTCCCTCCTCAGCTTCCGGCAGCAGGTAATACACGCGCGGATGCGTACCGAGGTTTTCGCGCAAAACAACCGCTTGCCGCCCCTTCATCGCCCGCGAGACCGGGCTTTCGGGATCATTCAGATCGCCAAAGCGCCGCGCTTCGGTGGGGCAGATGTTGACACAAGCCGGTGTCACCGCCCGATCATAACCAGGACGCAAACCGGTTTCATAGGCAAGATCGATACGCTGTGAGCAGAACGTGCATTTTTCCGCCACGCCGCGCGGACGCCGGTTAATTTCCGGTGTGCCCCAGGTCGGCACCATTTCGTTATCCGTTTCGTCCTCGCGGTCATCCCAGTTGAAGACACGCACCCCATACGGGCACGCCACCATGCAATACCGGCAGCCAATGCAGCGCTGGTAGTCCATCATCACTAAACCATCCTCGCGGTGATAGGTAGCCGCTACCGGGCAAACCTCGACACACGGCGCATGTTCGCAGTGCATACACGGGCGCGTGATGAAGACCGGCTGCCCAAACGTTTCCTCATCCGTCAACAGGATATTCCAACGATGTTCGGAATCAGTATCATTCGTCGCTTGACAGGCATAAACGCAGCGTTCGCAACCAATGCAAGCTTCCAGATCAATCACCATCACCCAATATGGACCCTCACCGTGACCGTTGACTTCCTCGGCAGGATCGTTATGCGCCAGAAACGCACTCCAGACCCAGCCCGCCGCCGCCGCACTGATGCCTAACCCGGCAATCAGCCGCACAAACTCACGGCGATCCAGCTCGCGCGTCGGTCCCTGTTGAGTTGGCCCGCCCGATGGGGCAGGCTCACTCTGAGGGATTTGTTCGCCCTGAGGGGCGTGTTCGTCTTTGGTATGTTCACTCATGTCGTCGTCTTTCCTACAATAACGAACGAAGACGGATCAGCAGGAACAGCACGAAGACCAAAATCAACGCGCCCAACGCGCCACCAATCACCCCGGAATTCCAATCTTTATCCGATTCGTTTTCCAGTTCGTCAATCTGATTTTCGAGGTCTTGGATCAGGTCGGTTTCGTCAAGTTGGTTGGTTTCACGCACACTGAGCATATGCGTATTACCGTGACAGCCAGCACAGGTGCTCGGATCAATGTCCATCGTGTGGCCGGTGGTACGAACCAGAATGCCGTTTTCCACCGTTTCGCGCCCCATGTGGCAATCCACACAGGTCATATCCTCACCCATGTGAATATCATCGACCAGCGCTTCCCGGTGACAATCACCACACGTAGCATTGACATCACCGAGGATCAGGCCATTATTATGCGGTGTGTGGCAGTCCACACAATCGATTCCGGCAGCCTTGTGATCGCTGACCAACCATTCGTCATAAGTAGGCGCGTGCGCGCCAGTGTGACACCGTCCGCAGTCGCTCGATTCGTCGGCAATATCAACCGGGGCCGGGGGATGCTCGGCGCCAGCCGTCATGATATGGCAGGAGGTGCAAACAACACCTTCATAAGTATGATCGCCCGTTGCCGAGTTGTAACCGGAGGCATGGCAGCTCATGCAGTAATTTGGGCGACCCTGTTCAGCAAAGTATTCAAGGAACGTTTCGTTGGTTGAGGCCGCAGCGTGCGGTGATGTTTGCCAGTTCTGATATGCCTCACGGTGACATTCCGCACAATTTTCAGGATTCTCCGCGACAATCATCGCGGCGGAGGTGGTCGGGTTAAGCTGGGTCAACCCTAATTCAACTTCAACCGCATTCAACAACGCATCGGTATACGCATAATTATGCACACCCATACTGCCATCGTTGGTCACAAATTCCAGCACGGTTGTGATCCATTCCGGCGCATCCGGGGTTTGTGTCAAGCGGTCCTGCGATTCCTTCAACCGTTCCGCCACACCGCTCTGGGTATCGCTGACAAAACGCTCGATGTACTCCGGGCTAAGATCGGTATGGCAGGATGTACACGAATCATTCTGAATACCACTGCCATTCGCTAACACCGTCATCATGGTGTGACTACCGGTCAACCCGTATGCGCCAATCTGTACGGTATCGGCCATATGGCAATCCACGCAGCGCGGACCATCTTCTGATTGGAAGTGTCCACCTTGCACACCTTCCACCGCACCGACGATCTTCCAACCTTCAAACATTTCCTGCACGGGGTGATGGACCGTGCCGCCAATTTCCAGGACCTCACCCTCTGGGGTTTGGCTGTTATGGCACGCCACACATAAAAGGTAACTGTCGGTTTGCAGCATGGCGGGTAGGACTTCAGCGTCTTCTTCTACCGGATGCGGATTGTGACACGCCACACACGTAATGCCATCCCAGGCGGTCTGTTCTACCGTATCTTCCGTCGTGCCCTCGGCTATCGCCTCATCCGAGGTTGTGCCGCCGGACAGCGTGCCATGACACCGCGCACATTCGGGCATCATCGCCATTGACGACGCATGTGAACTCTTGAGCCATTCAGGGTACTGGTTGTAAGTTTTGGCGTGGCCGGTTTCCCACCAAACGGTCACATCGTCTTCCGCCGCCATCACAAACACACTGCCATCTAACGCCATACCGGGCTGGTAGCCCACCGGATAACCATGTTCGCCATCCGGGGAGGTCCCCTGAATATGACACTGCCCGCAGGTTTCCGAATCGGGCGTATGCACGATGTCATCAGGTGATTGCGTGGAGAGGTGAATACTGCCCGGTCCATGACAGGCTTCACAACCGATGTTGAGTTCGACATTACCGGGTTTAAATGCGTCCAGAAATGCAAAGTCGGTCTCTTCCGCCGCCGTTACGCCATCCAGCCCTGTCGTATGACAACCCGCACAGGCGACTCGCCAATCGCGCCCCGGTTCGGTCCAATCATCCACATGATAATCGGTCCAGACGCCGGTCTGATCCTCGGTCTGCGGGATATTCCACTGGACCGGCAGCACATAATAATGCGTGGTCCCGTCTTCATCCTCGACCATGCTCACATACTGCTGCATGTATTTTTCGCCCAGGACAAACGTGATGTCGGCGGCGGAAAGTGCGCGCTCTGCGCCATCCGGCCACGTAATAACCGGGGCCGATGCCAGATCGCCCAAGATCGTTTCCTCCACCGGAGGCTTGACCATCTTGGCATGAGCAGTCCAATGCCATGTATCATCTTGTGCGTGACACATGCTGCATGTACTCGATCCCACATATTCTGCATCCAGGTTAGGCGGATCATCTTGTAAATCCGGCGTCGCCTGTACGGGATCAGTGTGCCACAAAATCATGGCCGCCATCAATAAACACACCCCGCCTATCACCAAGCCGGCAATACGCAGGGTGTTTTTGTAACGACTTTTCATAAGGTTGCCCCTTCAACGTTTGACAGTTTTTTTAACACGCGCGTAAACCTATATTCCCTTTTTCAAACTACTGTAATTGATATAACCATTTTCATCGAGTACCAAATGCAAGCAGTTTGTGTGAGACAAGTCACAAGCGGTAATAGGTGCGCAAATAACCCTAAGCCTATATGGGGAAATCTACCCATACAGAGTGGGTGAGTCTACCGATTTATGTGAATTCGTTCACTTGATATGCTATAGATATCTAAAGAGCTTGAGGAGGCTAAAATGGCAGAATTATCATCCGTATTAGCAGTGTTAGGTTTGTTCATGCTGCGGATCGGGATCCCTGTTGTGGCCTTGATCACCCTGGGTATTCTGGTTGACCGGTGGCAAAGTCGCCGTGAAGCTGAGGTTCGCAATATGTACGCTGTCGGGCAGATTGAAGATGAAGCCGAGGCCGAAGTACAGGATGAGGTGAAACAGCGTAAAACCGCTTAACACCAGCAGAGTTCCCCAATCAAAAAACGCGCTGCGGACTTATCATTTCCTACAGCGCGTTTGTCTGTTTACTGATTACGGGTGATACCCGCTATTCCTTCGTGGTGAGCCATACCCACAGATGCGCCAAATCTTCATCACTCAACTGCTGCTTGCCATAAGCAGGCATTTCTGCCGGACCACGTCGCACCGACGTAGCGAATGCTTCAAAAGACAAACTCGTTCCGGCAATGGAGAAGTTGGCTAACCCCTCGGTTCCCTCGCCACGCGCACCGTGACACGCATCACAGCCGGTAGCGGTCCAGAGTTGCGCCCCAATGACCGGATCGCCAATATCGGGATGAACATCGATTGTTTCGCCAGCCGCCGACAAACGCGGCACAGTGCTAATTGCACTCTCCTCAAACGAAACAAAGTAGATCAAACCGGCCACCAAAATGATGCTCATCACCACTGCGTAGGGCAAGAAAACCCGGCGGCGCTTCTGGATCACTTCGGGCGGCGGCAGCGGCCAGGTACGGCCCGCTTCGATCTCGGCCAATTCCGCGCCGTGTTCCTCTTTCATCTGCCCATGGGTGAGCTTGCCCGTGAACATACTTTTGTTCAACATCTTGACATGCACGTTGTACATGTGCCAGGTGATGATCGAGAGCACGGCCAGCACTGCTTCGGCTCCATGCGCCGCTTTCGCCGCCGGAATCCATGCGCCGGGCAGGATCGCGGCAGTCCCAATGGGATTCCACAGCATAAAGCCAGTCAGCACCATGATCAGTGTGCCCCAGACCATCGCCAGATATTCGGCTTTTTCCCCGAAGTTATAGCGCGGCATGTGGGGGTGTTCCTTGCTCCACCCCAGGTTATACCGGATGTAATCCCATACATCTCTGGCATCTTTGATACCGGGGATCATCGTCAAACGCTGCCCCAGGACGTAAATCTTGTAGCTCAGGATTCCGCCGTGATAGATGCTTTCCGCAACCAACAGCGTCGCCATAATGCGATGCACGATGCGCACACTTTCGATTCCGCCCAGAAAATCGATCATGGACTTCGCCCAGTCGTGACTGGAGAATTTTTGCGGGATGCCGGTCAACGCTAACACCGTAAACGTCAGGATCACGATGATGTGTTCAAAGCGCTGCGAGGGCTTAAACCGTTGGTATCCGTCGTGATGAGTCTGTGTTTTAGCCATATCGTTTACCCCCGTCTCCGCATCCGTCCGAAAATATCCACACCGATGAGTACGGCGAACCCGGCCAACACCCCTGGAATCAGGAGCTTATAGAACAGGTTAACGCTATAGAGCAGTGGGTGCGATTCAAAGGTTGGCTCGTAATGCCCGACCCAGGAATCCGCAAAATCACTGGTGGCATCAGGGTGACACTGCTGGCATGTACCGAGCAAATTTTGCTTGATCACATGGCTATTTTCCGCGTCCGCGCGCGCAATATCATGCACCCCATGACAGTCGTAGCAAACCGCTTTGTTCGTCGCCACATTGGGATCTCGTTCTTCAAACAACGCCACCGTTGTCCCGTGAAAATCGGAGAGGTAGCTGTCGAACACATTCGTGGTGATCCCGTACTCGTTCATCAGGTCTTTATCCGCATGACATTCACCACAGAGTTCAGGTGAATTATTGCGGAACTGCGCCGTAGTCGGGTGTTCGATTCCGTGTACACCGTGACAATCAATGCAGGATGGTACATTCGGATCACCCGCAAACAGCGCTGCGCCATGCACCGAGTTTTCGTATTGATCAAACGCGATCACGTGGCAGTTACTACACGCCAAAGCGCCGATCTCGCGGTTATCTTGCGGCGACTGCACCTCATGCGCGCCGTGACAATCCACACACGTCGCCGCCTCATACTGTCCATCCGCCAACGCCTGATAATGCAGGTCATCGACCAGACCGGAGGCTTGTTCCTCGTGGCAGGTCGTACAGATCACAGCCATCCGCATGGTGTAATCGCGGGACGTGGTCGGAACCGGCGTTTCATGGGGATAACTCATATCGCCATGACACTGCGTACACCCCAACTCACTATGCACCGAATCCGCGAAATGATCGGGGTTGATGGTGATGTCAAGCACACTGCCATCGGGCAAGGTATAGGTTTGATCCGGCTGTGAATGGCACAGCAAGCAGTACCCGTCACCGCCCTCCGCCTCGCCAGTTTCCGGCATCGAATCGCCGCTATCCTGCGCGAATGTCGGGGCCGGAGTTGCCAGCAGCACAACCGCCGCCAGCAGCAGCACGATGCCCAGGACTATACTCAACAAAAGAAGATGTCGTTTCATTATGCTCTCGCCTCCCGCAAAAAGAAGGCATACGCGGCTACAGCCAGGATCAAGCCCACAATCGCCAGCAAGACAATCGACGGTGTTTCCAGACCGCTATCAGCTTCCGTCGTCAGTTCGGTACCGGTGTCCGCCATTTCTTCCGACGGACGAATTTCGATCCCTAATTCATCCGGTGAAAGGGTCGGCGCAATTTCCGGCCCCAGATTCAATTCGGCTTCCAGCGCATCCAACAACGCATCCGTATAGGTGGGATTGTGGATACCGGAACTGGCATCACCTTCGACAAAAGCCACCGCCATCTTCATCCAATCAGGCGAGTTATTATCCATCGCGTTATTGATAGCGATCAGGCGTTCTTCGGTTTTCGTCTGTAAACCCGTGATCAGCGCGTGCAGCGCTTCCCGCGAGGCAATATCGCCGTGACAGCCAGAGCATGTATCCGGCTGAATGTCAGTTGCTTCACCGGGCAGCACCGGGCGCATAAAGTGACTGCTCACCATCCCGTATTCGCCAATCTGCACAGTTTCCGGCATGTGGCACGTAATGCAATCCGGGCCATCCTCCGCGCTAAAGTGCGGCGACGGAATACCGGCCACTTCCTCGATCACGGACCACCCTTCGTACATTTCCTGGACCGGGTGATGGATCGTATTACCCATCAGGAATGGATCGCCTTCCAGCGTGTGGCTGTTGTGGCAATCCACGCACAGCGTATAGCTTTCCGCTTTCAACATCGCCTGCGCATCCCAGGCATCCGTCATCGCTTCATCGGAGGGATGCGGATTGTGGCACGCCATACAGGTCGGACCGGGGAAGGCTTCGGCAGCAGGCGTATCCTCTTCGGGCGTGGGATCGGTGCTGTCTGGCAGCGTGCCATGACACCGCACGCACTCCGGCACTAAAATGGGGCGCGCCTGTCCATGACGGGTGTTCAGCCATTCGCCGTACTGGTTGTAGGTCAGCGCATGGCCTGTGGGCCACCACGCATCCTCATCATCCATCGCCGCCGGGATAAACATCGTTTCATCCAGATTCAACCCTGGTTGGTAGCCTACCGGATACCCGTGTTCGCCATCCGGCGCTTCGCCCTGAATATGACATTGCCCGCAGATTGCAGCATCGGGTGAGTGAACAATATTATCGGTCGTTGGGCCGGTTAAATGTTCGCTGCCGGGGCCATGACATGATTCGCAGCCGACACCAAATTCCACATGACCGGCTTTCCATTCATCCACAAACAGGAAATTGGTGGTTTCGGCGGCGGTGGCGGCATCAAGGCCAGTGGTATGACACCCGGCACAAGCCACCCGCCAATCGCGTTCCGGTTCCAGCCAATCGTCGGCGTGATATTCGGTCCAGACGCCGACTTGATCCTCGGTCTGCGGGATATTCCATTGCACCGGCAGGATATAATACTGTGGCACACCGTCGTTATCGGCGATGACGCTCACGTAACGCTGCATATAGCGTCCGCCAAGCACATAGGTGATGTCCTCCGCCGTGACCGGGCGTTCCGCACCATCCGGCCAGACAATGGTCAATACCTCATCATCCGCCGCCAGATCACCGAGAATCGTATCCTCAGTTGGCGGTTGAACCATCTGGGAGTGGGTGGTCATGTGCCACGTATCATCTTGCGCATGACACATACTGCACACCGCCGATCCCATATAGGTTCCCTCAAGATTGGGCGGATTCTCCTGTGTATCGGGCATAGCACCAACGGTCATGATGCCTGCCATCAACAACAGGAGCAACCCTATCGCGGCTATCACCAGCCGGATTCCTCGTCGCATAGTAAAATTTATCTCCAATCTGCCCCATAAAATGCCAGTGAAATTATTCAATGGCCGTTGTTATAATAATTGAAATCCCCCCTTTTTGCACTGCTACATATCATCTAAACTAATGAGGTTTTTCCGTATCGCATACTTGACAAGTTCGGTGCGGGTATGCAAATTCAACTTACGCATAATATTTTCAGCGTGGCGTTCCACCGTTTTGACCGAAATCCCCAAAACCTCCCCGATCTCGCGGTTTGTGCCGCCTTCGGCGATATGGGTCAGCACTTCACATTCGCGCTCGGTCAAGCCATCGTAACTATCTTTTTCCGATCCTTCCTCGACTCGTTCGAGGTAATCGGCGACCAAATCTTTGGCAATGCCCGGTTCGAGAAACACATTGCCCTCAGCCACCGTATGAATCGCCCGCAGCAAATCATCCGGGGCGGCGCGTTTGGGCACATAGCCCGATGATCCGGCTTGCAACATGCGAAAGAAATAATCCGCGCCCTCATGGATCGTGACGGCTAATACTGCCACATTCGGCGCTTCCGCTTTGATACGGCGCGTCGCCTCGACGCCATCCATCTCCGGCATGGTCACGTCCATCACAACCACATCCGGCTGCAACTCTTTCGCCAGGCGCAGCGCATCAACACCGTTTTCGCCCTCGCCTAGAATCTCAATATCGGGATCGCCATCGATCAGCATCCGCATTCCGGCGCGCACAATGGCGTGATCATCCACAATAACAACTCGTATCGCCATCACAACACCTCGTTTTCCAGTTGTTCGATGACCGGCGCAGTGAGTTTCACATTAAGCGCTGTGCCCTGCCCCGGAACCGAAGCCAGTGTCAAATCTGCGTTGATCAAATTAGCGCGTTCCTGCATCCCCAACAACCCCCAGGCCATTGATGGCCCACTACCGCCCGCCAGCATTCCCGCCAGATCAAAACCCACACCATTATCACGCACAGACAGCGTTAATTCCGGGCCAAAATTGAGCGTCACCGTTGCCCGATCTGCCTGGGCATGTTTGAGGATATTATTCAACCCTTCCTGGGCAATACGGAACAGCGTCGTCTCAACTTCGGGGGGCAAAGGGTACGCTTCGCTGTTCGCCTGGAAGGTAATTGCCACCTCCGCCCGTTTGCCCAACGTATCGACCAACCAGCGCAGCGCCGCGACCAACCCCATATCGTCTAACTGCGGCGGGCGTAAATCGTTGATCAGGTGGCGGAGTTCGCCTAACGCCGTTGTCGCCATCATTTCCAACTCATTGAGCCGGTCCGCCGCACGCGCCGGATCACGTTCTACCAGGCTGGCCGTTCCGCGCAAGCCCAACCCTAACCCGGTCAAAATCTGCCCGGTCCCATCATGCAGTTCGCGCGCGATCCGTTTGCGTTCATTTTCCTGAGCAGTGGTGATGCGCTGTAACAACTCGCCGCGCACCGCATCCCGCCGCCGGACCTCTTGCAAAAGCTGTGTCGTTTTAGCATTCGCCGCTTTCAATTCCTCATTCAACTGCTTCAATTGATCGCGGTTGCGACGTTCGGCTTCCAACTTAGACCATTCCGCCGCTTCAAGACGCTGTTCACTTTCCACTTCCAACGCGCGCAGCACGTAAATCATAGAAACCGTCACGGTGAGCGCCATAATCGTGCGCAACACCTGCACCGGAAAACCAAATATATCTTGAAACAACCGATCATTGATCACGTTAGATGGAAAAAAAACACTCTCTTTGACAAAAATTTGTCCGACCATGCCATAACCGACCAGTGCCAGCGCCGCCGCCGTGAGACCAACCACAAACCGACTCATGCCGCGTTTATGGAAAATGGTGCGTTGCAGCCACAAGGCCCAAAACCCAAGCGCGGCTCCCGGCATCCCCAACACGTAACGTGACAGCACATCAATCCCTGCCGCCCATTCACGATCACTGATCTCGTACATTAAGGGCAAAAACAGGCTGCCGAGAATACAAACTATGGTCGCATTTGCCGTAATCCGCCAGGAAATCTTGCCGCCATTGCTGCGCAGCAAATGCTCACCAAACGCCAGCAGCGCAATGAACGATGTGATCAGGATCGCCAGCCGCAGCCACAATAACCATTCCGGGATTAACGCATCATAGTGAAACGCCAACTCGCGCTCGACCATATCAATCCACTCATGTGTACCGTGCAGCAAGCCAAACCCGGCCAGCAGCCGCATCGAACGCGCCAGATTCAACTGAGAAGATCGCCCCGATTCGATCAACAGCGCCAGCCCCAGCGAATAGAAGGCTAACCCGTAAATAAAATAAACACCTATAATGGCGCGATCCCAAAAATCAGCAGGTATCATTAGATTACCATAAGACATGTTGTTTAGGTGAATAGTGGACGTAAATCTTTATTTTCGGGCCGAAACGTGAAATCCCAAAAAGCGCGTTGCACTTCGGTGGCATGGAAGCCCGTATGACGGGCCATAAATAATCGCTGAACCAACCGGAGCGATTCGACAGGAACCCTGACCACCAGGCGCTGTTCCAATGCCGTTGTCGCCGATAGACGCGACACAAAAGCCGGACCAATCCCTTCAATGACCGCCTGCACAATTGCTTCCGTGCTCGCCAAGATAAGATGAACTTTGAGCATCTCACTACCCATATCAAACTGGGCCAATTCGCGG
The DNA here is from genome assembly GCA_016929355.1 of Anaerolineae bacterium. Lineage (GTDB taxonomy): Bacteria > Chloroflexota > Anaerolineae > Aggregatilineales > Aggregatilineaceae > JAFGJA01. The sequence goes on from JAFGJA010000268.1 coordinate 12,690, forward strand.
TTAATGGTAATAGATGTACCGGAACCGGTCTCGCGCATAATTAACGGGTATTCGAGCAGATCATTTAATGTAATACACCCTTGCTGCGCCCAGGGATGATCCGGTGGCGTAATGAGGATCAGCAGATCATCAGCAAAATGCAAATATTCAACATCGCGCCGGGGTACGCGCAGACTACTCACTGCTAAATCGATCTCCCCCGTACTCAAGCGATCCAGCGCGCGCCCACGCGGTCCTACATCGCACATAATCCGCACATCCGGGTGATCATCCATAAACCGGGCCATAATTTTAGGCAAAATGTACTTACCTGCCGCCGTGCTGCACCCGATGGTCAATTGGCCGAGCACCGCGCCTTTCCGCAGCGCCATAAATTCTTCAAGCTGTTGGGCCTCTTTGAGCAGATTACGCACCATCGGCACTAACACTTCGCCCACTTCGTTCAAGCGAATATTGCGCCCGGTACGATCAAACAATTGCGTTTTAAGCCGTTGTTCCAGCGAGTGAATATGGCCGCTTACGGCAGGCTGAGAGATTTGTAATAATCGACCCGTTTCGGAGAAATTTTCCGTTTCAGCCGCAACCAAAAACACCTTCAATTCATTAAATTCCAACATCAGCCTACTGTAGCCGTCCAGATTCACTTGCTCAATTGATACCAGTTAAAACCATTATACCGTGACTCCTCCGGTTTCGTGACGACCTGAGATAGACAAATAGCATAAGAAAAACGGATAAATGGCATTGCCTGTTATTATGTTTTTCGATTAAACTAGGGGAGAACGTGAGAAAACTCACAAAAGGAGCGCGCGTAATATGAAACTTTTTCGGTATGTCTGGCTGCTGGTGTTATTAGCCGGACTTTTGTTTGTTGGCGCAGCGTTCGCCAGTGAAGCTACCGATTCTGCCACCTCGCAAGATGATGGCGCAGTGGCGATAGCGCTGGCTGATGATTGCGGCGACGAACTGGGGACTTCTGCCTCGATTAATGATCTACCCGACAATGCACCGGATGCCGGGCTGCTGGAAGGATCATCCGACGATCAAGCCTGCCGGGATTGTCACACGAATGAAGAATTATTAAAAGAACTGGCTGTCGAGGAAGAAGAAACAGAAAGCCTCTCCGAAGGTCCTGGTTGAGGTGGATCGGTGCCTCCGTTGGAGGCGTGGGAGAAAGTCTTTATTGATGGCGAAACATTCAACGCCGATATTCACGCGGCTATCGAATGTACGGCCTGTCACGGTGGTCAAGCCGTGGCTGATATGGAACTCGCGCATGAGGGGCTGATCGCTGATCCGTCGGCTGATTCTGGTAAATGTGCCCTGTGCCACGTCGAAATCGGGGAAGCCGCCCCGAACAGCCTGCACAATACGTTGCAAGGTTATGACACGGCGCTGTATGAACGCAGCGCACCTGAAAACCATCCGGTGATTGAGGAAATGGAATCCTACCATTGCGATAGCTGCCATGCGACCTGTGGCGACTGCCACATCAGCCAACCGAACTCGGTAGGCGGTGGTTTGCTGGACAGTCACGTCATGGTGGAAACGCCGCCGATGGGAACCACCTGCACCGCCTGTCATGGCAGCCGTGTCAAGAACGAATATTACGGCTCGAATGAGGGCGTTTCGGGGGATGTGCATTTCCGTAAAGCGCGTTATGCCTGCACGGACTGCCATACTGCCGATGAAATGCACGGCATGGGCGAATATAGTGAAGCCGATCATCGCTATGATGGCGCAGCCTCACCCAGTTGCACCGATTGTCACGGTGACATGCAAGCGATCGCGTCCTCGGAAGATGGCAGCGTGATCGTGCAGCATCAGGTTCACGAAGCTGATCTGATGTCGTGCCAATCGTGCCACAGTGTCGCCTACACCAACTGCACCAACTGCCATGTGGATCGCACTGAAGATGATGTGCCCTACTACTCGGTTGAAGAACATGCTTTGGGCTTCTACCTGGGCAAGAATACGCTGCAAAGCGAAGAACGCCCCTGGGCATACGTGCCCGTGCGCCATGTGCCGGTGGACATTGACTCGTTTAGCGCCTATGGCGATAACCTGCTAAACGACTTCCTGAGCCGGGCTACATGGGCGTATGCCACACCGCATAACATTCAACGTGAAACACCGCAGAATCAAAGCTGCGCATCCTGTCACGGTAATGCGGACATCTTCCTGACCGAAGATAAGGTTGTCGAAGCGGAACTTGGCGGCGCGAATCTGGATGTGATTGTTGACTCTATCCCGTTCCCGTTGCCCACAGATTTCGGATCATCCGAACTACCGGTTGAGGAAGAAGCAGAATCGTCAGATGACGATTTCTAAAGCAGGACAACAACTTTAGGATTTCCCCTCCGGGCGTGGTCCGAACTACGCCTGGAGGCTCAAAAAAAATACCGCAACCATCAAGTCTATCTATGGAGGACACTAGAAACATGCGGAAGTTTTCGTATCTTGCACTTATTTTAGCGTTGGTTTTGCCCCTGGCAATTCCGTTTGCTGCCTTCGCCCAGGACGACGATCCAGTCATGGATGCGCTGGTCGCGTTCAACAGCAATCTCCCCG
>JAFGJA010000269.1 GCA_016929355.1 Anaerolineae bacterium
GGATAATGATCGGTGCGATCCCCCAACCCGACGCGCGCAAGCATCTCTGCCGCCATGTAGGATGAACTGTGCCCACGCTCGTTCCGGGTTGTCTTAACCATCTCCGCCGAGAGCGCGACGTTTTCCAGCGCGGAGAGAGTCGGCAGTAGATTAAAGAATTGGAAGATAAAGCCGACTTTTTGCCGCCGGTACTGCGTCAATTTGCCGTTTTTCAGTCCGGCGATATTTTCGCCGCCGACCAGGACTGCGCCACTATCCGGCGCTTCCAACCCGCCCAGGATATTGAGCAAAGTCGTTTTGCCGCTCCCGCTTGGCCCCAGGACTACGGCAAATTCCCCTTCTTCGATTTCGAGCGAAACCCCATCGAGCGCCGTGATCGTGCTGTTGCCCATCTGGTAGGTTTTACGAACATCCTGCACGGTGATATGGCCCATTATGTTCCTCCGGTGCTACCCACATGACATATAACGCAACGTTACATATCATAATATTACGTTTCGTAATTATGATACCGTGAATGAGATCGGAAAGTCAAGAGGGCACGCTGTAAAAACCGTGTAAAATAATGCTGAATATTGCGCTGCCGCGCAAAATCGGTTATGATCACTTACGGAACGTAATATATCGAAAGGATCGCCGCCGATGGCTGACCGCGAACTGACCACCCTGGAACACATCGTATTAGGTTTGATCGCCGAAGAAGCCCAGTCCGGTTACAGCATCATCAGCGCGCTGGAATCCGGCAGCCACCGGTGGAGCGCGAGTCCCGGTTCGGTGTACCCGATCCTCAAACGCCTCGAAGCGCAGGCGTGCATCGTGGGCGAACTCGAACTTGTCTATGAAACACGCCCGCGCAAAATGTACACCCTGACCGATCATGGCTCCGTATTGCTCGATCAATGGCTGCGCGCGCCGCTCTCCTGGAGCGAAGTTTTAGACGAGCGCGACGTGGTGCTGGTCAAATTCCTGTTTATGGAAAAACGCCTGCCCCGCGCCGCTGTGATCGGCTGGTTGGACGCCTACGAACAATTGACGGATGAATTTGATCCTGACAGCCGCATTTTTCACGACGCTTTCAGCGAACGCCCGCCCTCCCTGCACCAACAACTCATCCACGAAGCGACGATGCTCGAACTCAACATGCAGCGCAGTTGGATTCAGATGACGCGCCGCCGCCTGCAAACTGAACCCGAACGCACCGAACATGGAAGCACCGCCCAGACCGAGATCGATACTGAGATCGAATAGTATATTTGGACTACGATCACTCCGCATATTACATCAGAAAATTTTGCACCATTACCGAATGAGACAAGATCACCTTACAACAGCGTATCATTCGGCCTCAATTATTTGTGCAATTTGTCACAAAATTTGTGCAGATTATCACAAACGCTTGCTCCGGCTGGCGGACAGCGTTACTATTTTTGACTGGTGCTTTCGTCTTTTTTTCCATCACACCTGTAACCCGCACCGCACCATCCCGTTTATTTTCAGGAGTACGATCACCTCATGAATGCCCAAATTGTTGAAATGGAATTATTTGACACCGATGTCATGCGCGAAGATGGCCCGACCATCCTCAATTTGCCGGTAGATGCCACCCTCGAAGACGTTTTCCATGCTCCTATCTGCCCGGACCTGCGCGACCTGTTTCGCCGCACACTGAACGGCCCCTTGACCTCGGAAAAACGCGGCGAATTGACGATCCGACAGACGTTGGAAAACCCCGAACTGGCTCCGAAATGGATCGGCGCGCTCATCGCGCTGAACGCACACGCGGCGGCAAGCAACACCATCGGGGATGCGGTGCAACTTGAACGCCATCTGGCGCATCCAACCGATCAGATCGCGTCTGTCTGTTTACCACTCAATGTGCCGGGGCGCATGTGGTGCGAAACCCAGATCGCGCCTGCCGATGGTCCTGCTTTGGGGGCGATGGCGGTGATTGATCTGGATGCGCAAGACAACGTGCGCAGCGCCCGCTTGATTTTGACCGGCCTGGGATCAGTCCCGGTGAGCATTAACGGATCACTCAAGCAGCTTAACGGCCAGCCGCTCACGGACGACACGATCAATGCAGTCGCGGCGGCAGTGGTGCAAGAAGTCGCAGCGCGCGGTTTCAGTGTGAAGGGCGCTACCGATCAATTGGCTGAGATCACACGCGCCGCGTTCAAAACCTGCCGCAAGGGAGACTGCTCTCAAACCAATTAAACGTACATAGAGGAATCGCATGAAAAAGATAGCCATTGTGACCGACGACGGCGAAACCATTAGCCAGCATTTTGGGCGCGCCGCGCATTACCTTGTTTTTACCGTTGATGAGGAGAACACCATCACCGAAAAAGAACTCCGCGACAAAGCCGGACACCGTCAATTTGTCAACGAGCCGCACGACCACGAACACGACCATGATCATGACCACCACGATCACAGTCAGGGGCACGGTTTTGGCAACCATTCCGATCACAAACATGCGCGCATGATCGAGGCGATCATCGATTGCGAAGCCATCATTGTGCGCGGCATGGGACGCGGCGCATACATAGCGATGGAAACCGCCCAGATCAAGCCGATTGTGACGGACATCCCTGCCGCCGAAGATGCGGTCAAAGCCTATCTCGCGGGCGATATTGTCGATCACACTGAGAAGTTGCACTAACCTTTCACATCATGTATGGTCCAGGCCGAATCACGGAAGCGCGATTCGGCCTGTGTTGTAAATTGTTAAGTTATGAGTTGTTAGTTATTAGTAAACCCTCAGAAGGCTAGCAACCATAAAGTTACACGACTTTGAACTAATGGAGAAAACAAATAGATTTCGCATGATCACGTAGGGGCGAACCCATCCGAACCGCTGGTTCGTGTTCGCCCTGGGCCAACACGTTGGTCGGCCCCTACATTGTGCGCGTTTGAATTGTTTTCTCCATTAGAA
>JAFGJA010000270.1 GCA_016929355.1 Anaerolineae bacterium
CAAGCGAAACTGCGCGGCAGCCGGATTGTCGCTGTCGGAACCACCGCCGTGCGCACGCTCGAAACCGCCGCGATCCGCTCCGCCGCCTATGGCAGCGTCTACAACGATCCGGCGAGTGTGCGGCGCACCTTGCAGAATATGGATGATACTATCTGTGCGTGGCGTCCGGTGATGGCGATTGAGGAAGATACCGATTTGTTTATTACGCCGGGGTATCGTTTTCGGGCGGTGGATGTGATGCTCACGAATTTCCACCTACCGCGCTCTACCCTATTGATGCTGGTGAGCGCTTTTGCGGGACGCAACCATATACTCCACGCCTATCAGGAGGCCATCAGCGAGGAGTACCGGTTCTACAGCCTGGGCGATTGCTGCTTGTTCATATAAGCAAGTATTCCAGTCTGCGATCAGGGTTTCGCAAACCAGTTCAACAGTTTCTTAACGATACTGCGTTTATTAGCCAGCACCTGTTGGTATTCACGATTAAGTTGAGTTGACAGATTTTCCAACTCATCGACGTTCATCCGCGCGCCATTTACCAACACCCAGCTATTGCCTATATCACGTAGTTCTCTGGGTTCCCGTTGGTAGAGCAAGCGGTAAACGTCCAAATACCGGGCCATTGCTTTTTCGACCCTTACATTGGTTTCCAATGTCTCTACCTCGCTCTCAGGACCAACACATTTGTTTCCAGTATAGTGAATGTACCCGTAAAATGCTATGAAATTCCTCTGAAAACACTCTACAGAATACAGCGTTTTTGCTTAACGTGCCATAAAAAATTTGTTTAGAGTCAGGTTTGATTTTGGCAAATGCCCCGGCAATGTTAAAATGAATCACTCTATATTGCTTTCATATACTGGAGATTCTTGCGACACATGGACCATATTCCTGAAGCACATTACCGCGAAGCCGCCACCGCGATCCAGGCTCGCCTGACGCAGCAACCCACTATCGGTCTGATTTTGGGGTCCGGGTTGGGGGCATTGGTGGACGAAATCGAAAACGCGACTGTCATTACCTACAATGAAATTCCACATTGGCCGAGTTCAACCGTGATGGGGCATGTGGGTCGCCTGGTCATTGGCGATTTTGAGGGTAACAGCGTGGTAGCGATGCAAGGGCGCTTGCACTTTTACGAGGGTTACACGATGGCCCAGGTCACGCTGCCGGTGCGTGTGATGCGCCTGTTGGGGATCAATACGCTGGTCGTGACCAACGCCGCCGGTGGGCTGAATGCCAGCTTTGAAGCGGGCGATATTATGGTCATCGAAGATCATATTTTTGTGCCCGGTCTGGCGGGGTATACGCCCTTACGCGGTCCCAATGCCGATCTGTTTGGCCCACGTTTCTCGATCCACACACACAGCTATACCCCATCCTTGCGCAAGCTGGCGCACAAGGTTGCCCAGGCGAATGACATTAAAATCTGCGAAGGTGTCTATGTCGGGCTGTCCGGTCCGGCGTTTGAGACGCCCGCCGAAGTGCGGATGCTGCGCGCCTGGGGCGGTGATGCCGTGGGTATGTCCACCGCGCCGGAAGTGCTGGTCGCGTGCCATGCGGGAATGCGCGTCCTGGGTTTTTCGAGCATCACCAATGTCTCGTTGGACAGCACCGCCGCCCAGGACGAAGTGACGCACGAAGATGTGCTGCGCCTCGGCCAACAGATTGTGCCCAAGCTGGCGACGATTATCCGGGGCGTGCTGCGTGAAATGCCCCCTTACGATCCGTCAGAGATAGAAAATAAGCCGGAATAACCATGTTCGAGAGCCTCGTCTTTCTGATCCGGGATGTTGCGCGCGGACTTTATATCATCAGTATGGGTGGTATTTTGTTCATGGCGCTGCGCTTGCGTGGGGCGCGGCGTGAATTGTCCATGTCACAATTCACGTTGGAACGCGAACACGCCCTCGTCAAGCAGGCCAACGCGATCACGTTTGGCGGGCTGATGATCGAATTTTTGATCGCTATCTGGGCCATTGCGAACGTGATGGCCCCGACCATTGACGATATTCAGGCGGGTGATCAGGCGGGTGGCGTGCCGCCCATGGAACGATTCGTCACCAGCACACCCGCGCCTAATCCGCCCGTCGCGCTCGGCGTGGATGGCGCGATTGATACCGGACCGGACCTGTTCGCTAGTCCGGTCCCAACGGTGACGCCCGTGGGCACGATCATGCCCGATGCGCCGGATATTGTGGGCTGTGCCAATGATGCGGCCTGGATTCATGTACCCGGCAACGGTCAACTGTTGTTTGAGGCGACGACGGTCCTCGGCACGGCCAGCGTCAGCGATTTTGCGTTTTACCGCTTTGAGATCAAACAGGCCGTTACCGGCGCGGAATTTGCCCCTATTGGCGGTGATAAACCGGTCCCGGTGGTGAATGGGCCATTAGGCGAAATTTTGCCGTTTAGCCTCCCCACCGGGGAATATCGTTTCCGGCTGGTCGTGTTTGATAACACCCAAACGCTGCGCGCCTCGTGCGAAATCACGATCCACATCAGCGAGCCGCCGCCCACTGCAACGCCGATTGGGGGCTAGCCGCTCACGCGCTGATCACGATTTGCGCTGCCATGTGACCTGTAGTGTGGCCTGGCTCCGCGTAAATACAGGGGGAATCTGCACGATCACGATCACATCACTATCAATGGTGACAGTGTGTTCGATGGTGTCAAACAAGGGATTTACGGTATCGGTGATGTTGTTGGGGCCGAGGATCGAATAATGTCCCTGCCATTCCCCGCCTTCTGTATAAACACTGACGCGCGCTCCGGTTCCCTCGACAACCTTTAAGTCGATGGTAACGACATCCCCCTGTGACGTATCAAGCCGGATCGTCTGCATGGGGTCTTGATATGTAACCGTTACCAGTCCCATCAGATTTTCAGCCAGGGTTTGTGCTTGAGATGGGGTGAACACCACTGAGTAATCACCGGTTGATTTTACGAAAACCCGGAAATCATTTCCGCCAAGATAATACAAGTAGAGTTGGGCAATACCATTGAGATTGTCGTCGCGTTGTGTCCCATCAACCCATTGCAGGACAAGCTGGCGATCTTCGGACAGCGTCAACTGCTCCCCCAGGTAGGGCAGATAGGGTTGATAAGCCGCCCACATAAAATCCCCATCGGCGGCAGCATCTTCGATCTGGATCGTGAACGGTTGGTTTTGATCCGCTTCCAGCATATACATTTGGTACGGCACAGTCGGCGTAAGAATGGCATCCATCCTCTGCTTGGGTGTTAGGGGCTGTGGCGTCACCGGATAGGCTGTGAACTGGTAAGTAGCTGGTCCCTCTAGTGATACAGGGCGTACAAGCCAAAATTCAACAGTCTGGCGCGTCTCAGGCTGGTTCGTTGCCGGAATGACAAGCGTTTGGGATATAGGCGCATCGCCCCCTCCACCGCCTTCGAATGGGCAATCCTCTTGTTCAGTTGTAGGTGTTGTGATGCGCACACAATGGCGATCCATGATGAATTTATCCGCTTCGAAGGCGACGACAACATCCTGATTAACGGGAACCTCAAAGGTATATCGCGCGGTTTCTTCGCCAGGCTGAAGTGTCCCGGTCATGGTTTTGTAAAACGAAAGCGGTACGGCAGGCATCGGTGTTTCTGATGCCTGCAAGGGTGAGGTATCGGCGTTGAGGGATTGATGAGAGGTGAGCGATAAAAAGAGACTGAAGGTTACGATCAGCAGCAAAACCAGTGAGCGGCACATGGGAGAATTCTCCTCCTCAATAACCGATTTTGCTCTGAGTATAGGTCCATCTTTATTTATCCGACAATCCTGCCCACAACCGCTCCTGGCGGTATTGTTCCGGTGTGTCGATGTCGCGCAAAATGCTATCCGATTCGACCTCAACCGCCGCGATGTGATCGGGATGGCGGCGCATGACATCGCGCGGCGCGCCGGATTCCAGCGCCAGCAGTTCCGGCCAGAAGCGCCGGTCAAACAACACCGGATGCCCGCGTTGGCCGCGATGCTCCGGCACAACGATCCCGCCCTGTCTGGTGGCGTAGGCGTCCATCACGCGGCTGATCACGCGCCCATCCAGCGAGGGTTGATCGCCTAACACAACCAGACTCGCGGCGGTGGTTTGCGCCAGATCGCCTAAAGCCACTTGTAACGATGACAGCATTTCACCCGCCATATAACCGGGATTATGCACTGTCCGCACCGGGAGTTTTTTCAGGGCGCGCGCCACATCGCCGCCCCGGTAGCCAGTCACGACGACAATCTCAGGAATTCGCGCCGTGATCAGGCGCGTTACAATCGATTCGATCACGGTGCGCCCATCCCAGGGCAGCAGCACTTTTGAGCGTCCCATGCGCGCTGATCGACCCGCCGCCAGCACAACGGCCCCGACGCGGCGCTGTATCTCATGCACCGGATCGCCAGTATGCTGCATTTCCCCTAACGCCACCGCTTCGATCCGCGTGGAGCGCAGCGCCATCTGCGCCACCCGGCGCGCGCGTTCGCGTTCGTGTCCGTTTGCCGTGACCTTATTTAGCAGCGCCACCACGCGCGTTTTTTCCGGTACGCCGCGCATCCCCAATTCCGCATCGCGGATCGTGACCGCCATCCAGGGCGGGAGGACTTCGCCGCCATCGGGGAAGCCGTAACGCTCCCGAATCCGTTCCGCGTTATAGATGTGATCGTCGTCCAACGGTTGTCCTAATGCATCCAAGCCCGCCATCAACACGACGAGCGACGTATCCGCTGGGATCACGGGTTCGTGATCATACGGCGCTTTGAGCGAACGGCGGCTGGCTCCATCCGCTTCGATCAGCAGCACGTCCGAATTGACCGTATCGACCAGTTCGGTGATCACTTCAGGATGGAAACCGATAATATGCTGCTTCGTGTGATCCGTACCGGCGTGCAAAAACACAAAACCGTGATTGTCCAGCCATGCGCGAATTTCGGCGGGTTTCGTGTTGCGTGAGAGTTTCGCCGCCAGGGGCGCGCGTTCGATTTCATGAGCATTGAGCGTTGTTGTGGTCGTGGCTAACACGCGCCACCCGTCGCTGCGTAATTCTTCGGCCAACCGGAACAACGCTGACGTTTTCCCGCCAGCCCCGATGAATGCCACCACATCTCCACGCTGCACACGCAGCGCATCTCGCAAGCGCATAATACCACCTATTGGCTCTAAACGTTTCGGGGAGGTGAAGGGGCGAGGGTGCAAAACTCGCCCCATTTATTGTGTATTCTCGTTGAATCGTTCGGCACACGCAACTGCGCCCGGACTAGATCACACCGATTCCATGTTTGCGCAGGGTCATCATGACGCGCTCTGGGGTGAGAGGAATTTGATCGAACCAGACCCCGGTTGCATCGTGCAATGCCGCCGTGATCGCCGGGGCAAAGGAAATGAACGGCATCTCGGCCATCCCGCGCGCGCCCCACGGACCTTCATGATCAGCATACTCGAAGATCACCGATTTGGTTTCTTGCGGAATGTCCCAGATCGTCGGGATCAGATAGGTAGACAGGTACGGATTCAGAATGCGGCCTTCGTCGGTGATCAAGTCTTCCATAATCGCGTAACCGAGCGCCTGCACGACTGCGCCTTCGACCTGCCCTTCGATCTGCGTTGGATTGATCGCCTTGCCCACATCATGCGCCGATACCACGCGCACCACCTCCACATGGCCCGTCTCAATATCAACTTCGACTTCAACAAACTGCGCCATGTACCCGTAGGCAAAATTGGGTGTGCAATAGCCCGTTTCGGGATCAAGCGGCGTCGTGCGCGGGGGGCGATATTGGTAAGTAACAATAGCGGGCCGTTCTTCCACTTGCCATTTCTTGAGCGCGCCTTCACCCGCCCCTTTGATCGCGTTGCCCGCCATAAACGTCATGCGCGAGGCTGATGTACTCCCCGAATTGCCGGTTTCTGCCGTGTCGTGCCCGATGAGTTCGACTTTTTCCACCGGGACGCCGGTTGCTTCCGCCGCCATCTGCACAAAAGCCGTATGCGCGCCTTGCCCGACATCCGCGCCCGCTTGCCGCACCACCACCCGCTCGATTTCCGCGCTGCCGTAAATCTCAACAGTGGCCCAGTTTTCTTCGGGCGCGCCAAAACTGAACCCGATATTTTTGAAGCCAATTGCCATCCCGATGCCGCGCCGTTTGGCGGGATCGGAAGGTTGGGTCGCGGCGACTTTGTGCCACTGTTCGTTGGTTTGCTGCCAGTAAGTGCTTTCTTTGGCCCCGTTGACCAGCACTTTGTCAATCGTCACGCCTTTGGGAAGCGGCGTCCCGGTGATCGTGATCTCGTCATCGTGCAGCACATTTTTCGCGCGCAGTTCTACCGGGTCGATGCCCAATCGTTCCGCGAGTTTGTTCATCTGGTTTTCGATGGCAAATGCGCCTTGCGGCCCCCCGAAGCCCCGGAATGCGCCGCAGGGGATATTGTTGGTATAGATGCCATACGTATCCACTTTAGCGTTCGGAATCGCGTAAGGGCCGCAGACCATCAAATGCGCGTTGCCGGTCACTTTGGTCGTGGTGTACGCATACGCGCCCGCATCCGCGACCACTTCCGCTTCTACCGCCACCAGTTTGCCCTCATACGTCGCGCCGGTTTTGATGCGGATCGTGAAGGGATGGCGCTTGTGATGGCCGATGATCGATTCTGCGCGGCTCCAGATAATTTTGACCGGGCGCTGCACTTTCATCGCGGCCAGACCCAGCACGATCTGGATCGACATATCCTCACGTCCGCCAAACGCGCCGCCAATGGCCGGGTAGATGATGCGCACCTGATCGTCGGGCAAACCGAGCGCATGGGCGACCTGTTCCTGATCTTCATGCACCCACTGTCCCGCGACCAGGATCGTAATGCGGCCCTCTTCATCCAGGTAGCCAAGCCCGGCTTCGGGCTGCAAATAGGCGTGTTCCTGAAAACTTGTGTGGTATTCACCCTCAATGATCACATCCGCCTGCGCCCAGCCCGCGTCCATATCACCGTGCCGGATGCGGTAATGGTTCACAATGTTGTTCACGGCATTGGCGTGCAATTGGGGCGCGCCGGGTTCCCGTGCGACCAGAGGATCGGTCACGATGGGCAAATCTTCATAGGTGATGTCGATCAGTTTAACGGCGGCGGCGGCGGATTCTTCGCTATCCGCAATGACCAGCGCGACCTGATCGCTGATGCAGCGCACCACATCCGCGCCCGCTTTGTCGCTGCCGGGACCGCATAACACCGGCTGATCCGGCATAATCAGCCCATATTCATTAACCGGGACATCTTTTGCCGTCAGCACTGCGACGACACCAGGGTAGGCTTCAGCCTGACTCGTATCAATGGCCGTAATGCGGGCATGGACCCGATCCGAAAAGCGGATTTTCATCCACAGTTGGCCTTCCATGTTGAAATCGCCAGGATACAGTGTTTCGCCCGTGACTTTGCCCACCGCATCAATGCGAGTCACACTCTGTCCAATGGATTGAATGTTTCCTGCCACGTCTGCTCCTCGCTAGCTTTGTTTATTCTTGTTACGCTGTTTTTGTTGTTTGGCTTTTTTCTTGGCTTGGCGCAGGTCTTTTTTCATCTGTTTGACCATGCCCTTTTTATCAGCCGGGGATACAGGCATATTGTTCCAGACCTCCTTTTCAGGGGATTTACCCATCAGCGAGGCCGATACCACAAACATAGCTACTGCCATCAGCACCAGCCAGATAACCCCCGCGAAAATCAGTTCGATGATGTTGTCCTGCAAAAACTCGTTGCTCTGATCATTGCGCAGATCGTTGAAGTCTTGTTTGAGATCAGGTTGGCGCGCCTCCAATTCAGGCACGGCCACCGTTGCCAATCCATACGATAATGCGCCTAATGCAATTGCCAGTACCAGACCTAAAATCGGCAAACCAGCCTTGAAACCCTTCTTCTTGCCTGAAGCAGCCGCCATGATTTTATCTCCTTATCGCTTTTTCAAATGCGTCAACGATTTTATAATATCCCGTGCAACGGCACAGATTGCCGGTTATGCTTTGTTCGATCTGATCGCGGGTAGGCTGGTCGAATTCTTCCAGCAGTTTTGCGCCGGACATCAAAAAGCCCGGTGTACAATAGCCACACTGGACCGCACCCGTTTCAACAAATGCTTCTTGCAGGGGATGCAGCGTGCCATCGGCGGCGGCTAACCCTTCGACGGTCACAATGGTAGCGCCATGCGCACGCGGGGCGGGTACGAGACAAGCCATCACCGCGACGCCATCCAGATAGACCGTACACGCGCCACATTCACCCTCGGCACAGCCTTCTTTGGTCCCGGTTAGCCCAATATCCTCGCGCAAGAAGCGCAGCAGCGTTTTATTCATGCTGCCGGTCACCGTATAGGTTTGGCCGTTGACCGTCGTCACAATCGTGTCGGCGGCGTCATCTTCATGATGCACACATTCCGGGAGCGTGTCCTGTATCCTGCCCTGATTCTTGCCCCACAACATTGCGGGATTTTCCGGCCATCCGTCACGCTCTTGGCTATCGCGCAGCGCCCGCAGGGATCGCGCCACCAACACGCGGCACATTTCCGTGCGGTAATTCGCATGGCCGCGAATATCATCAATCGGTGTGGGAGCTGTCGCAGCTAAGCGTGCCGCTTCCCGGATCACGTCGTCAGTCAATGTTTTACCGGCCAGATAGGTTTCAGCTACCGGAACCCGCATGATGGTGGGAGCCACGCTGCCAAAGGTAATCATCGCATGAGTGACCATATCCCCGTCAAAGCCGAGGATCACGGTTGTATTAACCACCGAGATCGCTTGCGCATTGCGCAGACCGAGTTTGAGGAAAATCCCGCGCTCGTTCTGATTCAAGGCCGGAAACGTGATCGCGGTCAGCATTTCGTCCGGCTGCATGGCGGTGCGGCGCACGCCCTGGTAAAACGAGGGGAAATCCAGCGTGCGCTCGCCGCGTTTGGAGGCCAGCGTTACTGATGCGCCCAACGCCCACAACGGCGCAATCGTGTCATTGGCAGGGCTGGCGGTGATCACATTGCCGCCCACCGTGCCCCGGTTGCGAATTTGCGGCGCGCCGACGCTCCAGGCGGCTTGCACCAGGGGAAATGCGCGCTGGGCGATCACCGCGCTGCCGACGAGGTGGTTGTGCGTCACCAACGGCCCCAGGCGGATTGTATCGCCGCGCACGCTGATCTGATCCAGCCCTGGCACACGGGTGATGTCGATCAGGGTATCGACGCCGGGGCGTTGGCCCCGTTCGAGTTCGAGCAGCAAATCGGTTGCTCCGGCTACGATGCGCGCGTGTTCGCCGTAATCGGCTAACAGATCGAGCGCTTCGCCTACTGAAGTCACACTAAAATAGTTTTGCCACATAGTCCGTCCTATTCCAGGTCCAATACCATATAAGGATTGATGTTCAGTACGGTTGTCTGATGAAA
>JAFGJA010000271.1 GCA_016929355.1 Anaerolineae bacterium
CAAATATTTATGCGTCTGCTGCCAGATGTCCGGCTGGTGCGTATAAATCCAATTCGCTTCGGCTTCCGCTTGCAAATACGCCACCGTACCCATTTCGCGCGCCACGCGAAACGCCGCCCCCCACCAACCCCCTACCGGATCGAGTCCTTCGGTGCGGCGCTGGTCCAACCAGACAATTGCGGGGCGGAGCGGTTTCCCCTCCTGATCGACGTTAACCATCGTCGCGCGCTGTGTGGTCACTGCCACACCCTTTACTGCATCTTTGGGAATGTCGGTTTCATCCCACAAGCGGCGGCACGCCTGACACACCGATTCCCAGAAATAATCGGGATGTTGTTCGGCCCAACCGGGCTGTTTGGAAAAATACGGTTCGATCAAAACGCGCGACTTCGCTACCAGATTACCGCGTAAATCAAATAATAACGCGCGCACGCTTTGCGTACCGTTATCAATTGCAAGAACTACATCGTCAGTTACCATGCCGCTTCGTGCCCTTCTAAGTCTATTGAAATGTGTGTTTTGTCCTATCTCTGTCCGCCAATTGTAGCATGGGCCTAAAAATGACCCGAAAATCCACCAGATCGTGGTATAATGAAACAGTGTGATACCGATAACATGTTTGGCGAAAACTATATTTTTGAGGAGTTACCTTTTATGAAAGCCATTATGGTGATGTTCGATTCGTTGAATCGCCGCTTTCTGCCCCCTTACGGCGCAGATGGCATCCACGCCCCGAACTTCGCACGCCTCGCTGAACGTACTGTCACCTTCGATCACTGCTACGTGGGCAGTATGCCCTGTATGCCCGCCCGCCGCGAACTGCACACCGGGCGCTATAACTTCCTGCATCGCAGTTGGGGACCGCTTGAACCGTTTGATGATTCTATGCCGCAAATGTTGCGCGACAACGGCGTCTATTCGCACCTCGTCAGCGACCATTTTCACTACTGGGAGGATGGCGGCAGCACCTACCACAACCGCTATAGTTCGTGGGAAGGTGTGCGCGGGCAGGAAGGCGATTTCTGGAAAGGCCATGTCCAAGACCCGGCTATTCCCGAAACCCTGTCAAATAAGGGCCAGCAGCGCAATTGGCGACAGGATTGGATCAACCGGGAATATATGGACCGGGAGGAATTGCAGCCGCAGTATAAGACTTTTGAACTTGGCCTGGAATTTATCCGCACCAATCATGAGGAAGACAACTGGTTTTTGCAGATCGAATCATTTGATCCACACGAACCGTTTTTCACGCAGCAAAAATACAAAGACCTTTACCCGCACGAATACGACGGGCCGCATTACGATTGGCCGGATTATGATCGCGTGAAACAATCCCCGCTCGAAGTGCAGCATATGCGCTATGAATACGCCGCGCTGGTCAGTATGTGTGACGCGCACCTGGGCAAAGTGCTGGATATGATGGATGACCTCGATCTGTGGGATGATACGCTGTTGATCGTCTGCACGGATCACGGCTTTTTGCTTGGTGAGCATGAGTGGTGGGCCAAGAATATCCAGCCATTTTACAACGAGGTCGCCCATACACCGTTGTTCATCTGGGACCCGCGCGCTAAACGGCAAAACGAACGCTGCGATAGTCTGGTCCAGATCATCGATTTCCCGGCGACAATCCTCGAATTTTTTGGCATTGATCGCCCGGCGGATATGCAAGGTATTCCGCTTCGTGACGCAGTGGCCCACAATGCCCTGGTCCATGATGCCGCGTTGTTCGGCGTGATGGGCGGACACGTCAATGTCACCGATGGGCGTTATGTGTACATGCGCGCCCCGGCCACGCCGGAAAATACGCCGCTCTACGAATATACCCTGCTGCCCACACACATGAATCACCCGTTCCAACCGGACGAATTGCAGGATATTCAACTGGCGGAACCGTTCGCGTTTACCAAAGGCTGTCGCACGATGAAAATCGCTTCGCGGTCATGGCGCAGTCACTCATTCGAAACGCTGCTGTTTGATCTGGAACGTGATCCCAAACAGGAACACCCGATCACCGATCCGGCCATTGAGCAAACGATGATCGATCACATGGTCCGTCTGATGCACGCCACCGGCGCGCCCCCCGAACAATTTGCCCGTTTGGGATTGGCGCAGTAATTCAAAACATTTTCGTACAAATCTGATATTCAGAAAGGATACCTCATGTCCCCTTATACAATACCAGTGTTAAAAGAACCCGCCCCGATTACTGCCAATGAAGCGATCCTGATCGCTAGCGGCGATCTCCGCCTCTCCGCCAATCAAGATTGCTGGGCCGAACAAGACGCGATGGAACAAACCATCATCGCCGCGTTTGCCCAAGAGGGGATCACGGTCAAGCGCGGTCATGCCTATGATCCCGCGCAAAAACACGGATTCATCGGCAGCCAGAAGCAGGGCATGGACGTATTCAAAAATATCCATCCTGACGCCAGGCTGATCGTCGCTGAAGCGGTGTGGCAGTACAGCCACCATGTTTTGCACGGTCTGCGCCACCATCGCGGCCCGATCCTGACGGTGGCGAACTGGTCCGGCACATGGCCGGGATTGGTCGGGATGCTCAATCTCAACGGTTCGCTGACCAAAATGGGCGTGAATTACAGCACGATCTGGAGCCTGGATTTCACCGACGATTATTTCCTCAACGGGATTCGCCAGTGGATCAATGAGGGCAAAATTGATCACGATACCAGCCATGTACGCGATCTGGTGGTGGACAGTCTGCCCGCCGAGGAACGCGCACTCGGTGCAGCATTAGCCGCCCAACTCAAGCTGGAAAAAGCGATCATGGGCGTGTTCGATGAAGGCTGCATGGGCATGTATAACGCCATCATCGATGACGAAATGCTCAATCCGTCCGGCATCTATAAGGAACGCCTGAGCCAATCCGCGCTGGTCGCCGGGATGCGGCAGGTCAGTGACGCGGAAGCGCAAAAAGTCCGCGCGTGGTTGGATGACGCGGGTTTGACGTTCAATACCGGCACGGATGAAGCTACTGAATTGACGGATGCGCAAATTCTCGGCCAATGCAAAATGTACATTGCCGCCGTGCGGATCGCACACGATTTCGGCTGCGCGACGATTGGTATTCAGTACCAGCAAGGGCTTAAGGACATGGCCCCGGCCTCTGATTTGGTCGAAGGGCTGTTAAACAATGTCGAGCGTCCCCCCGTTTATCACGCGGCAACGGGTGCAGAACTCTACGCGGGGCAAGCGCTGCCACACTTTAACGAAGTGGACGAATGCGCGGGCGTTGATGCGCTGGTAACAAATCGTGTCTGGACCGCGATGGGTTACGATCCGGCGACCACGCTGCACGATTTGCGCTGGGGCGAACAGTATACCGGCCCGGACGGACTCGGCGGC
>JAFGJA010000272.1 GCA_016929355.1 Anaerolineae bacterium
ATCAACCCGTCGAGTCGTTCCGCTTCCAGCACGATCTGGTGCATCAAGTCCCGATCCGTCAGATCGAGTTGGCCGCTCCGTTCGAGTTTGGATTCGAGCAAGCGCGCCAATCCGAGCAGCGTATGCAACGGCGTGCGCAGTTCGTGCCGCAGATTCGCGCCGGGTTTGGGAATTTCGCGCAGGCTTTGCGCGGCCCGGATCGCGGCTTCGCGGTTATCCACACCGAGTTTGCTGTAAATGTTGGAAATGTGGTTGCGCACCGTGCCATTGGCAATACCGAGCGCGTCCGCGATTTCGGGGTTGGTGTGACCTTCCGCCGCCAGCCGCAGGATTGAGCGTTCGCGGGCGGTTAGTGTATGTTTGCGCCGCGCCGCCGAAAGGCCCATGGCCGCGCCGGGCGATAAAAACGTCCGGCCCTGCGCCACCGTCCGCACGCCATCCGCCAATCGCAGCGAGAAATCGTCACTTTTGATGACGTAGCCCTTCGCCCCCGCGCGCAGCAGTTCATCGATCCAGAGCGGATCGTCGTGCCCGGTCAGGATCAAGATCGCCATAGCCGCGAACCGTGCGACAAGATCGCGCACCGCCGCTACCGGTTCAAACGCCTGCCCCGCAAACGACAAATCCAACACCAGCACATCCGGTGTATCCTGCATAATATGCGTCATCATCTCGGCGGAATCCTGACTCTCCCAGATGATATGCAGGTCGAGTTCGCGCGCGAGTTCCTGCCGCACAATTTTGAGCATCAGGGGGTGATCGTCGATCAAGGCCACGCGGATCATGCGATTTGCTTCCGTCTATCTCTTTAAATTTAGTAAATTTTCCCTACCCCATAATATTTACGCTTAACCTGATTCCCCCTCTCCGTTTTTGGAGAGGGAGCCAGGGGCTACCGTCCCAACGCATAGCGCGGCGTAAGGTCCGGCACGACGTTCAGCGCCGCGATCAGGAAATAGGCCAGCCACCAGACGCCATGCTGCACATCGCTGAGATGCGCCGACTCGTGCCCGGTATGCGCATCGGTCATCGGTGGGCCAATCAGCGCCAACATACGCGCCCACCGTCCCAAAATCATATCATCACTGCGCGAGAGATAGCCCGTATTCATCTGCACCGTACCCGGACGCTGCGTATTGATTGCTGCCGCCAGATCAACCGCCAGCGCGTGATAATTCGGCGGCACAATCGAGCCGCGCCCCCAATTCGACGCAGCCGCATGGCTCACCCCCGCGCCAGGCTGCGGCACAAGACCCGCCCCGGCGCTGTGTGCATCCAAACAAATACAGCCATAGGTCGGCGGCGGCAAAGTATAGGTCAAACGCGCCGCGCCATGTCCAAAAAAGCCCTCCGGCGGCCCTTCTTCCTGATCGGTGAACACGAACAAGCAGCGTCGATCCCGCTCGCGCATCACGTTCTCAACCGAACGCAGCACCGCCGCCGTGAGGATCGCAGTCAGTACGCCCAAACTGTTATCAAGCCCCGTGCCGATCACGGTTTGCCCGTCAAAGGCGGGATTCACGTCCAGCAAAATTGTATCATGCCAACGAAGTTTGCCCTTTTTGGCGTCAAAATGCAGCGATTCCACGCCATTTTCTTTGCGCGATACAATCTGACCCGCCGCGCCGACCACTAATTTCCCGCGCTCAAAATGGACCGCTTTGGCTCCCACGCGCTGCTCACCCTCAGGAAAACGATTCGCGCAGATCGGGAATAGTTCGCCCGTGTCGAGTGATTTCACGCGAAACGAGGGGCGATCCATGTGCGCGACGACGACAAGATCGGCAGTCGGCTTATCCGCGCCCAACCAGATCGCCGTATTACCCGTTGAACCGAAGTGCGGCGTGGTGCGGTCCCGCAGATCGAGCTGCTCCGCTAACACGGCGATATCATCCCCGATCCCGCCGAGCAGATTCGCGCCGCCGGAAGGCGCATGAGCCAGCAGCAACCGCCGCAGCATCGACCACACTATAGCCTGATCGGTCAGCGCGGGCAGATCGGTCAGGCGTTGCGCGAGGGCAGGCAAGGCGTTATTCAGAAGGTTAACAGGCATGAGATTTCCCCTCACGGTAAATTACAGGGATCGGACAGTTCAAGTGTGAGCAAGCGCATGGCGTGAACGAGATCGCCCAAATGGATCATTTCTTGCGGGGCGTGTTTGCTGCGCATCGGCAAACCAATGATCGCGCTCGGAATCCCCAACCACATTGCTACACGCGCATCACTCATCAAGCCGCGAATCGCGTCTTCCTGAAACGGAATGTTTTGCGTCAGGGCCTGATCTTTAAGATGGCTACGCAGCCCCGGCGCGGCGTGCCAACCGTTCAACCCGCTTACATAAAGAAACGAGGTCAAGACCGGGCCGCCGCCTAATCGAACCGATCCGCGCGGCGCGGTTTCGGGCGTGTCATAGCTCAACGTCCCATCCACAAAAATCGCGTGCCGGGGCGCGATCTGGCGTAAGGCGTGTAATGCGCCCGCACAGGTGGTTTCTTCCTGTACCGTACCAACCACATAAACGGCCCTGTTTGCTGCAAACTGCGTCTTAGCCTGACCGAGCCATTCACCCAGCGCCAGCAGCACCGCACAGCCCGCCCGGTTATCCAGGTACGGCGCGCTGTACAGGTGATCACTCAGGAGCGTGATCTGTGGCGCGAACGTGACCGGCGCAGTGACCGCGATTTCGTCACACAGCGCCGGGTCGATCTGGACATAGAGATCGTCAAACGTGGTCGCCAGATCGCCCGCTTGCGCGAGATGCTGCGCCCGCACCCCGATCACGCCGGGAATGCCCGGCAGCGCAGGCGGGGCCGCGCTCTGATCATGATACCGCCAGATAGTGACCGCCGCGCCGGGTAACGCCTTGAGATTGACACCGCCCACCGGCACAACGCGACAAATCCCATCGTCGCGCACCGTCTTGATCATAAACCCGACGGTATCCATGTGGGCCAGAACCGCGATTTTATGCGCGGCATCGGCGGGACCGAAACGGGCGATCAGATTGCCAATGTCATCACACCAGACCAGATCGGCATGGGGACGCAGTTCACCCGCCATATACCCCATCACAGCGCTTTCGTGTCCGGCCAGACCGCCCAACGGAATCAGCGCAGCTAACCGGTCACGAAGCTGGCTTACATCCCACATCAGCTTAACATGCGCTCAAATAAGCGGTAAACACCGCCGGTATCGATCTGAGTGATAATGTGGACATTGGGCGTCTTGCCGGTTGTGCCCAGATGATCGATGATCGTTTGGCCGCGCGTTTGTGCCCCCTGCACTTCCATCGTCACATAGCGGTGATCGCTGGCGCGAATCAGCGCCGGATCAAGCGTGATCGCCATAGCGAGCGGATCGGGCAACAAATACCCAATGCCATCCCGATTTAAGCCGCGCAAAAAATCAGCCGTTGTCTGGCCGGTTTCGCGGAAAAACCGCCCGGCGGGGGTTTCAAGCGCCGCCAATGCATCGTAATCCGCCCAGCTAAAACCATGTTGAACCGTCGTTTCCCACGACACCATTGACGATGCAGGAAAGCGATCCAGGACCACTAACGCCGCTTCGGGATCGACATACATATTGTATTCGGCGGTGAGGTTGCGCGTATTACCCATTGCGGCAATCGTGCCCCCCATGAAGACCAATTGGCCGACCTTTTGCGGGAAATCGGGATCGAGATGGCACGCCAGCGCCAGATTCGTCATCGGGCCAAGCGCCACGATTGTATACTCGCCGGGCGACTCGTTCACCAACCGGATCAGCGCCTTAACCGCGTGTTCGGCTTCTAACGGGCGATCCTGCTGTGGGCGGTTTTGGTAATTGCCTAAACCATCATTCCCCATCAGATCAACCGGTTCCCAATAGCCGGGAATGAGCGGGCGTTCCGCGCCCCGGTAGATCGGCACATCCGCCTGCATCACGTCCAGCGTTGCGGAAACATTGCGTGTCACCCAATTCACATGGGTATTGCCGGTCAGGGTGGTGATCGCTTCGACGCTCACACCAGGCTGGGTTAGCGCCATCATAATCGCCTGCGAATCATCTACGCCAGCGTCAGTATCAATAATTAATCGCACGATATAATCTCTTTTCGTTTGCCAAAAATCCCTACGACTCAGTGTATCATGATCACCCTAAAACAGCGAAAATAGCTGCCAAGATAGGGTATAGTAGAGGCTAATTTGCCTTTATCATTTGATGCTGTTGGCGAACCTGATTTTCGTAGGGGAGGGTTTGCAAACCCTCCCTGGGCTTTGCAAAGTCGCCCCTACAAAAGCCTGCGAAACGAGTTCGCCAACAGTATCATCATTTTCTAAGGAGGAGTTCTGTTATGGACCGTCCAATTTTAGCGGCCCAACTGTATACCATTCGTGAGTTCACCCAAACCGCCGCCGACTTTGCCGCCAGTCTGCAAAAAATCCGCGACATAGGCTACACCGCCGTACAGGTATCCGCCATCGGCCCGATCCCACACCAAGAGGTATGGGATATTGTCAGCGATTTGGGGCTGACCGTCTGCAATACGCATATCGGCTTCGATAAATTGCAAAGTGATCTGGATGACGTGATCGCGCAGCATAAACTCTGGCAAACGCGGCATGTGGCGCTCGGCAGTATGCCGGAGGAATTTCGTACCGCCGAGGAAGACAGTTATAAGCGTTTTGCGGCGATTGCCAATCAGATCGGGGAAAAACTGTACGCGCACGATCTGACCTTCAGCTACCACAATCACAACTTTGAATTTGTGCGGTTTGGCACAGGCGCAACCGCGCGCACCGGGTTGGATGTGATCTACGAGGAAACCGATCCGCGCTATGTGCAAGCCGAGATCGATACCTATTGGGTGCAGCACGGCGGCGGCGATCCGGCAGCGTGGATCGTCAAAATGAAAGACCGGATGCCGGTGGTGCATCTCAAAGATATGGTCATACTGAACGGCGAGCAAACGATGGCCGAAGTCGGTGAAGGCAACATGAATTTCCCCGCGATCCTCGCCGCGTGTCAAGAGGCCAATGTCGAATGGTACGCGGTGGAACAGGACATCTGCCAGCGCGATCCGTTCGAGAGCTTGCGCATCAGTTTCGAGAATCTAAACGCGATGGGTTATAGGTAAAATTGATCCCGTTGGCGTAGGGGCCGACCAACGTGTCGGCCCAGGGCGAACACGTTGGTTCGCCCCTACGAAAAACCATCTATTACGCCAAGCCCAATAACTGCTTGAGCGGCTCAATGGGGATCGCGTGCAGCGTGTGCCCCTCGCGCCCGACGGTAGTTTCCGCTTGGCAGAGCGCATTGAGGATCGCTTCTTCAAGCGCTTCAACTGTGGCGGTGAACAATGCATCTAACGTATCCCCATCATTCAGAAGCGTTTCTGTATGCGCGCTCGGTTGTTGGGGCGGCGCAGCTAAACGCGGCGTGGTACTGAACGCAATCGCAAAATCGCCACTGCCGGAGGCACACGTACTGCCGAGGCGTCCCAGGGCGAAGGGCGCGCGCCGCGCCATCCGTGCCAATTGGTGCGGGAGTGCGGGCGCATTGGTCGCAATGACCATCATGATCGATCCGGGCGGCGTGGCAGGGGGATGGGCGAGGAAATAA
>JAFGJA010000273.1 GCA_016929355.1 Anaerolineae bacterium
ATGAAAATAGGGTTTTCTTTTGCCTTTAACCTCGTTTTTCTCTGTGATCTCTGTGTCTTTGTGGTGAATATGATTTTCAGAGGAGAGGAGGAGGCCGGCACGCGGTCAAGTCCCCCTCTCCGGCTTGGCGGGAGAGGGGGATTTAGGGGGTGAGGGGTGAGGCCGAACGTCTATGCGCATCGAGCGTAAGTCAATCCACCGTGATCGTCGCCAGAATCAACGAGTCCCAATCGGAAAGTGTGACCGGCACATCGGGCACAGGGATGATTGTAGGGGGCCAGCGCTGCCCATCCTGCCGTGTATACCACCCGATTTCAAGTTGATAACTGCCGGGCGGCGTCTGGTCGGGGATCGTTAACTTAAATGTATCCCGGTAGAGCACATCGGGCAACCAGTCAGTGGTCAAATGCCCCGCCGGGAGTTGGTTATCCTGCTGGCTCCAGATCGGATTACCCGTCTGCGGATTAAAATTTTCGCCCACCAGATGCGCAAAATTCGAGAGGACCGTTTGCGGTGTAGCGGGTGTTTGCCAGTAGAGCGTCACGGTGAAGGTATCGCCCGGCGCGAGCGAGGTTGGCGGCGGATCGTAGCCACAGAGTATGAACTGATCGCCGGACACCTGCTCTATGTTAGCTGCCGGTGACGCGCTAAACACCACCTGGGGATAGTGGTCGATGCCGTGAATCGAGGCGCACGTTGAGGTGTGGCGGAATAAGGTGGTATGCGGATCGATCCACCACGTTTTCAGACCCGCTAACGCCAATACCAGCCCCGCGATCACCAGCACCCGCGCGCCGGATGCGAAATGAGTCACGGGCCGCGCTTCGGTGGAGATCGGTTGACCCCACCCTAAATCCCTCCCCGCAGGCAGGGAGGAACTTAACGGCGCGTGATATTCTTCCTTCCCCTGCTTGCGGGGGAAGGGTTGGGGATGGGGGTTAGCAGACTTCTTATAATCCGCCCTCTGAACCGTTTTTGATCGCCACAGCGCCGCCACCAACACCAACCCCAACGCCGTGAGAATCGTTATCCAGTCGCCAATATGCTGCGCGGTTGTGCCCACGTAATCAAGCGTGATCGTGTGCGCGCCCGCCGGGACATCGAGCAGCAGATACCCGGAATTGTCCGTCGCCGGGCCAATCGGAGCTTTTGCGCCATCAATGCGCGCTGCCCAACCGGGATAATAGAGCAGGTAAAACGCCGCCGTAAACGCTTGCGGGGTATCCAAATGCAACGACCAATGCCCGTTACTGCGCGTGACCTGCATCAGCACAGCGTCATCCGGCAGATTCGCAATCGGTGACGCGGCGGCGCGCTGCGCTTCCGCAAAGGTGAAGGGCATGTGCCGCCATTGCGGGACAAATTCATCAAACGAAGTCAAACTCGCCGTGCCGGTTTGCGTCGTGATGCGCACTACATCCGCGCTGGTCATGTCACGGGCTAACGCGCGCTGCTGGTGACGTAATTCGGGATAGAGTGAAGGTAACTGCATCACGATCAGGACCGCGATCAGCCCCCCCGCCAACACGCCGCGCCACCGCAGCCAATTCGTGTAGGGGAGCACCAATGTGTGCTCCCAGCGCAAAAAGTCGCTAAACACATACCCCGCAATCACCGCCGCCGAGAAGCCCACCACATTGAGCAAACGGAAACGAAATTGCATAATATCAAGCGCGGTAATGGTTTCCCAAACAAACGTCGCGGACTCCGTTTGCAGCGCGATCATGAGCAGCGACCACGCGCTCAGAAATGCGATCAGAATCGCTGCGGGCTGCCGTCGCAATCGCCAGAACCACACCGCGAGGCCCAACCCGATGAGCGGCGCGATCAGGCGCAGGGGGCCAACCGACTCCCCCATCGAGTCATTTTCCACGCCCGTATCCAGCACCGGGGGCAGCGCCCAGAGATCGCTTAACGCGGAGGGATTCGCGGCGGGATCGGCGTAAGAGGTTTGTTCGGGATTATCGATCTGGACATATTGCAATTCGGCGGCAATGGGCAGGATATAAAACGCCGCCAGCAGCGATCCCGCCACCAATGCCAATACCGCGCCGATCAGGTGGCGGGGAAATAATCGACCCCACCCTAAATCCCTCCCCGCAGGCAGGGAGGGACGTGATTCCCCCTCTCCGCAAGCAGAGCGGGGGTGAGGAGGTGAGGTCTGTGTGCGAGGGAAGGGTTGGGCATAGGGGTTACGCGCAGTCTGCCCGTACCACTGCGGATAGAGCCACGCGATCACCAAAAACACGCCGATCACCGGGGCAAAAATCACGGCGGTCAGGTTGTGCGCGAACAGCAGCAAGCCCCAACTCAGCGCCAGAAACGCAAAGCGCCAGCCCGCCGGATACCGCATAAAGCCGATCAGCGCCCATAACACCCAGGGGACCAGTGCCATCCCCACCGCTTGCGGCGTGCCGCGATCAAAAAAATCGCGCAGGAACAACGGCGCATACACGTACATCGCCGCCCCGACCAGCGCCGCATCCGCGCGCCGGAACAAGGCGAGGCCGAGTCCGGTCATGCCGAGCGAAGCCGCGATCAACAGGGCGGCAGTCGTTGTGCGCCATGTCAGCGCAAAATCAACGCCGAGCGTGTGAAAGCCAGCCATCAAGTAGTACATCAAGCCGGGGGTGTAGGCGAACAACGGCCCGCCTAAATTGCCATTGACCGCCTGCGTCCAGCGTGGCAGCGCCAGGCCGCCCATATCCTGCTGCGCCTCGGCAAAGATCACCGTCCGGTACGTGTGATAGACCGCCGTATCAATCGCGGCTTCTTCCAGCGACATGGTGAGCGCCGGGCCAATGGCGAACACGGGCACGATCACGGCTAATAACCAGACGAGAAAGGGGGATTTATTTAGCATGGGGCTACAATGAAGATCATGTCGGCCTCACCCCCTAAATCCCCCTCTCC
>JAFGJA010000274.1 GCA_016929355.1 Anaerolineae bacterium
CACGGCTTCAATGGCTTTAGCGGCAAGCGGCTGAATTTGCACGAACCACTGCTCGCTCACGAGCGGTTCGACAATTTCACCGCCGCGCTGCGAGCGAGGCACGGCATGGCGGTATTCCTGCTTCTTGATGGTCATGCCCGCCGCTTCCATATCCGCCCAGAGATTCTTGCGCGCCACAAAGCGATCCTGACCCTCATAAGGGCCAGCTTCGGCGTTGAGCGTCGCGTCGCGGTTCATGATGTTGATCACGGCCAGGTTGTGACGCTGGCCGATCTCGTAGTCGTTCGGATCGTGACCGGGCGTGATCTTGAGTGCACCCGTACCAAATTCACGATCCACATATTCATCGGCGATGATCGGAATCGGACGATCCAACATGGGCACAAGGCAGTTTTGGCCGATGTAGGCTGCATAGCGCTCATCTTCGGGATGCACGGCCACCGCCGTATCACCGAGGATGGTTTCGGGGCGAGTGGTTGCCACCGGGATCGCGCCGTCGCCTTCCACCGGGTAATTGAAGTAGTAGAGATGGCCGTTTTCCTCTTCGCGTTCCACTTCGAGATCACTGACGGCAGTTTGCAGACCCGGCGACCAGTTGATCAGGCGTGTGCCGCGATAGATCAAGCCTTGTTCCCAGAGCGTAACAAAGGCTTCGCGCACGGCGCGCGAGAGACCGTCATCCAGCGTGAAGCGTTCGCGGTCCCAATCGCAGCTTGCGCCGAGGCCGCGCAATTGCTCCACGATGCGCCCGCCATATTTACGTTTCCATGCCCAGGTGCGGCGCAGAAATTCCTCGCGGCCCACTTCTTCGCGACTGGTTCCTTCATCACGCAGCAGGCGCTCGACCTGAAGCTGGGTAGCGATGCCCGCATGATCCGAACCGGGAACCCACAGCGCCGCTTTGCCGCGCATTCGCTCATAACGGATCATGAGGTCTTCCAGGCTGACAAACATCGCGTGACCGTTATGCAGCGCGCCGGTCACATTGGGCGGCGGAATGCTGATCACAAAGGGTTCGGCATCAGGGTGGACTTCCGGCTTGAACCAGCCGTTTTCCTCCCATTGGGCGTAAATGCGGGCTTCGGCTGCGGCAAAGTCGAACGTTTTGGGCATTTCGGTAGCTTGCGTTTTATCGGTTTGTGCTTGCGTCATTGTTTCCTCAGTTAGTATGCAGAATGAATCGTCGATAGGTGATCGGAATCGGGTCGATATACGCTTACAGCAGGTTCGTCAGTAACAAGTGACACGAGTGATCACCTCCTTTTGAAAATCAAAATCTTTTTCACCGCGGAGTACGCAGAGGGCGCGGAGAAAATCAAAATCGAAAATTGACACAGATTGTTACTCCGGTTTCGTGCCGGTCATGATCAATTCCCAGCGATCCTGCTGGGCTTCGATGTGCTCAAAGCCAACTTCGGACATCACGACTTCAACTTCATCAGCAGTCAGGGCGCGGAAGACAACCGGGCGTTTGGTGGCGCGGTAGGTTTCGCCACTGCCGCGCACAATGAAACTGTTCACTGTGACGGTGATCGGCGGACCATCATCCCAATCCCACACATCGAAGGTGATGATCTGCTCCTCCGGTCCGTCATGGATGCGCCCCGGCAGAAAACGCGGGCGATCCTCGATCAGCGTTTCGAAATCACGCAGGCCGATCAGGAGCAGACCGCCGGGACGAAGCAGTTCGTTGAAGATGAGCAGCGTTTCTTCGATCTGTTCATCCAAGAGCAAATGCGGGATTGAACTGCCTTTAGTCATGATCGCATCGAAGGGGCCTTTGACGTTGTTGTGCAGATTTTGAAAGTCCGATTGCACAAATGTGATCTTGTCTGCCACATCATATGCGGCGGCGTTTTTTTGTGCGCGATCCAGAATGCCCGCACTGGGATCGGCAGCCGTTACATCATAGCCGAGTTGGGCGAGGGCAATCGCTTGTGTGCCAGGACCGCAGGAGGCATCGAGAATCGTTTTGACACCGTGCGGACGGAAAAAGCGCCGCAGATTTAACCCTTCGCGCTCAAGCTGTGAGTCCCAATCGCGGTAGAGCAAATGATAGTCGTCAGCAATGTCATCGTAAAAATGCGTTGTATCGTTGAACATGCTCATGCTTAGTTGTCAGTTCTACGTTGTCAGTTATCAGTTTTCAGTCCAACTAAATACTTCAAAAAAAAACGCCCTTTCGCCAGTCAAGGACGAAAGAGCGTGCTCTCGCGGTACCACCTTGATTCCTGATTAAAAATCAGGCACTCAATGACGCGCTAACGGGCGTGACCGGATGCGCTTATTGGCCGCTTTTATAACGTGTCAAGCTTTGCTTGACCAGGCGGACACATCGGTCCGCCCCTACAGGGGCTTTGGGCACATCAACTCAGGAGTGACATTCGGCGGGGGCCAACTGCGCAGGCTTTCAGCCTATGACCTGCACTCTCTAACAGCGCCGGACCGCCTACTCTTCTCCATCACAGTTTTTCCGTAGGTGAGTATATCACGCGGCGCGAAGCAACGTCAACGGTCAAACTGTCGCTCGGCGGTAAAGGTTTATTAACGCATTCCATCTTTGAAAACCTTCAAGAACGCGAATGCACGGGAGGGTTTTTCGGCGAAATACTTGCCGTCAAACGGATCGTTGAGAAATTCACTGTAGCCGGGCACGGATGCGGGATCGAGTTTGTTGAGGTTAGCAAAGGCCATTTTCCAATCGCCAAAGTCACGTTCTTTGATTTCCTTGGTGGCGATAGTCAAGATGTTAGCGTGGCGTTCGTCTTTTTTGATGGTTTCATACAGTTCTGTTACGGCAGATTCTGGGCCTTCAAGCACCTGCAAAAAGTTGCCGGACTTATAAAGCAAGATGCCCGTAAGATTGAGTCGGGCATTCTTCTCGCGGGATTGCTCAAGCAAGGCTAATAGCTCTTCTTCGGTCATCAAGTCTGATGCGGAACTGGCATAGATTAATTGAATGAGTTTATCGTTCATGGTGGTTCTCCTGATTGATATGATACTCGCTTAATTTATCCAGAGGATAGCAGCCTGGAAGAGAGGAGTCCAATAGAAAATAGTAAATAACTGTGTGGGTAGCGCGTGTCTGTTAATGGGTCAGCCAGGGTTCAATCCAACTTAAAGACAGCGCACCCGCCAGTGCAATTATAATCGATTGGATGGATTTACCGGCAAATGTGACCGTCAAGAAGCGCCAAAGGGGAATATGTCCGGCTCCGGCCAGTACCCCCGCCATGTCAAAAAACGGATTGGGGAAAATGCTCAGGCTAAAGATGGTTAGCGCCCCATTACGCTGCATCCATCGCTCAATACGCTGGGCGACAGCCGTTTTGTCCATTAGATGCACTCCATTAGCACCGAGCATGTACCCGGTGATTTCGCCCAAAGCTGCGCCGGTTGCACCTGCCAGGCCGACCAGTACCGGATTAAGCGAACTGCCGAGCGCAAAGACAATGATCAGGCCGGGGGCAGGCAGAATCAGCGTGGCATTACTGAGCAGCATCGCCAGAAATGCGCCAAGATAGCCCAGGGTTTTGAGATGTTGCAGGTGTTCGCGGTTGAGAAAGATAGCCAGCGTGATCGCTACGACAAGGGCTGTACCCAGTCCGCGCATTAGCCAGGCTGGAATGGGGCGAGTTGCCGGATTTTTAGGGGCCGGTTGGGTCATGGGGCGAGTCATGGTTGCTCTCAAAATGTACCGCTTTCAATTACTATTAATTATATACCTTATAACACAACTGTGCGGGTTTCGATACGTTTTGAGATGGAAATTTCCAGGAGGAAAAATGGTTTAGCGGCGAGGAGCGGTGGATCGTTGTTCGGGGTTATCTAACATGCTACGAATCCGCGTGGCAACCATGTCAATCGCTACCAGATTTTTACCCCCTTCGGGGATGATCACATCAGCATAACGTTTGCTGGGTTCCACAAAATCGAGGTGCATGGGGCGGACGCTGTGCAGATATTGCTCGATCACGGACTCGACGGTGCGCCCGCGTTGTGCGACATCACGTTGAAGACGACGGATGAAGCGGATGTCATCGGCTGTATCGACATAAATGCGAACATCAAACAGCTTGCGTAGTTCTAGTTCAGCAAAGATCAAAATGCCTTCGACCATAATCACCGGCTGCGGCTGGATGATTTTGACTTCGGGGGTACGGATGTAAGTAGTAAAATCGTAGATGGGAACCGGAACGGATTCACCTTTTTTTAGCTGTTTGATATGTTCGATCAGGAGCGATGTTTCCAGTGAGTTGGGGTGATCAAAGTTGATAATGTTACTGTGCGAAAAAGGGATGTCGCGGATGTCATAGTAGTACGAGTCGTGTTCGAGATAGGCGATATGTTCAGTGCCAACACGATCCAGAATCGCGCGTGAAACGGTGGTTTTGCCCGCACCCGAACCGCCCGCCACCCCAATAGTTATCGGGTTGAGAGGGGGAAGCATGTGCAATTCGGACATGGGAACCTCCAGCAGACCAGATAAAAGAAAAGCCCACAGTGAGTTTGACTGGGGCTAACTGAGCCACCTAAGAGAGTTGAACTCTTAACCTAACGCTTACGAAGCGTTTGCTCTGCCGATTGAGCTAAGGTGGCATCTATGGGCTGCATTATAGCAACAGGTCTCAGGCGTGGCAAGGCCGAATTTTCAGATCGTTTGTTTATGTGGAATCGGTCTGTGGTTCAGTATAATAGACGTGTGGTTCTTCACCTTGCCGAAGGATGAAAATGTGGATATTACGCTGTATGAAAGCGAAGTTTTGTTTGATGAACTGGCAGCCGAATGGGGCGATCTGCTGGAACACAGCACGCGAAACCAGATTTTTCTGACGCCTATTTGGTTGAAAACGTGGTGGGACGTTTACCAGCCGGGGACGATCTGGGCTTTGGTTTTGCGGGATAAGGCGGGACAATTGATGGGGATCGCGCCCTGGTATCGCACGACAGGCGATGACGGTATGCGGCTGATCGGGGCGATTGGGGGTGTGGAGGTGACGGATTACGTTGATGTGATTACGCGGCAGGAGAGCGAAGAAGTCGTGTATAGCGCATTGGGCGATTGGCTGGCGGCGCACAAAAG
>JAFGJA010000275.1 GCA_016929355.1 Anaerolineae bacterium
AAAAAATCCCTCGCCGCACAGACGAGGGATTCCCAGTCGGGATTGGTACAAACAACTACGGCACACGCACCGTCAGATCGTAATCCAGATTCCAGTAGGCTTCCACCACGATCAGGTATGTGCCGGCGGCATCGGCAGTCAGTTCGACAGAATCACCATAGTACGTGTCCAATTCTTCGACCAAAAAGCCATCCGGCCCGTAGATGTTCACATAGGGATAATCGTCTGACTTGATCTCGATCTGGACAGTTTGCCCGGCGTCCAGCGCCAGCGCAAATACATCTTCCGTATCGTCATCTTCGAACAATCCGCTAAAGGTTTCGCCCAACGCCAGGTTGCCTTCGATCATGGCCGGGCTGCCAACCAGGAAATTTTCCATGTCATCCAGGTCACGGAATTCAGTCGGCACTTCAACCGCGTCCATCGTCGTGCTGTTGATGTCGGTCATATCCGCTTCAAAGTGAGCACTACCGACCAGGGTGTTCATCTCAGAACCGCCCATCAGCGAGAGGTCCACATCCAACGCCATATCCAATGCCATGTGATGCACGAACTTATCATCCAGGCCGATCATTTGCGTGCTGCTGAGGGTGACTTCCTGCAACATCATCCCGGCGGTCATCAACACAAACTGAATTTGCGTTTCATTGACTTCGAGTTCTTCAGGATCAATATCCATCGCCGCCAGCGCGGGATTTTCCAGCAGTCCCATGATCATCGCCGGCAGTGCAGGATCGGCCAGCAGCGCCTTGAGGTCAAAGGTCGTGGTGAACACGGCCATCGTTTGGCCCATCATGTCTACATCTTCGCCGCGTGTGGTGATCACGTAGCTGTTGACAAACTCCGTGAATTCGGCAGCGAACCCCTCAAACTCGGACATTTGGGCCATCATCTCTTGCATTTCCGGGTCTTCAAAGGTGGTGATAAGTTCTGCGAACATCTCATCGATTTCGGCGAGGTCTTCTTCATCCACTTCGAGTGTCTCGCCAAACCACTGCACGTTGGCAGTGGGCGAAGGCACGCGGACATAGAGGCCCATATCCTTGAAGATAGCTTCCAGACTCATGTCTACCGGCGTTTCGCCCGGCACGCTCAGCACCAGTTCATCTACCGTCACATGCAGGCCCATTTCACCGAGCATTTGCATCAGCAGTTCGCTGTTAAATTTGCTGTAAAGGTCGATGATCGGCTGCATATCGGTCATGCTTGTCATGCCCTGCATATCGCTCATCATGGCGATTAACGAGCCGGGCAGAATCATGGCGGCGGACCCGCTGATTTTACCGTCCATCGTTTCATCGCCTATCGTCAGGCTGAGTTCACCCTGCATGGTGGGGATGGTAAACGACGAAATGGTGCTGGTCGCGGCTGCCGAATCGATCAAAATCTGGCAATCCGCCTCGCTCAAACCATTACAGTTAACCATTGCCTCGCTATCCTGGGCAAAGGTTGGTACGGCCAGGCCCAACAGCAGCAGCACAATCAGAATTAGGCTCATCGGTTTTTTCACGTTGTGTGTCCTCCAAATTAGACGATTGTTCAACGTGCAAAGTCACACGTTTTCTACTAATCAATACGAAATGAGTCGCTAAATGTTGCGTTCCAGGTGAGGTTCAAAAACGGGCAAACACCCGATACTGGCCTGTTTGCCCTGTTTCTGGTGATGCGGTAGCCGTTGCGAATCCGCTTAGAAGCCGATCAGACTTTCGACATCGACGGACTCCAGCAGCCCACCGTATTTTTCTTCAAATTCTTCCATCGTGCCATAGTCGCTGGGCACATCGACGCTGTAACCTTCATCCACGCCGGAGACTTCGGCGAAGAAGTTGATGTTGCCCACGATGGGCGGCGTATCAGCACCGAGCATCGCCATATTCACATCCAGGTTGACATTGAGTTCAACGCGGTGGATATAGCCATCATCATTGCCCACCCACAGACCCGCATTGAGGCCGGTCTGACCCAGCATCATGATAACCACCGGGGCAAATTGGGTTATCATGGCGGCGTTGGCGGCAGCTTCTTCTTCGGTTCCACCACTCATGTTCATCGCTTCACCGACCAGTGGCGAGGCGAGCGCCGCCGTGATCAAGGCAGCCAGGTCAAAGTTCATCGTATAGGTCGCCACCGCTTGGCCCATGTGGTCGGCGTCCTCGCCGCGTGTGGTGGTGAGCACGCCTGTCAGATCAAGACCGAGTTCGTCAAGCCCTTCCATACTGCCGAGGCCGAGCGAATCCATTTGGCCTTCGATGTCGGCGACATCTTCTTCACCGAGTTCTTCACCAAACCACTCGCCGTTGACGTTGACATAGCCAAACCCGCCCGCCATGATAATTTCGAGGTATTCGGGCAAACCTTCTTGCGCCGGCGTCATCGTGAGGCTTTCCAACACGAGATGCAGCACAATGTCATTCACCGAGTCGCCCAGCACAAAACCCGCCCGACCTGACGCCGACAGGGACATTTCATCGGATGAGATTTCAGCCGACCAAAGCGGCACGGTGAACGATTGCACCGTTTCCAGTGTGCCAAGCGCTGCCATCAATTGGGCGCAATCAGCTTCGCTCAGGCCGTTACAAAGCGGACTGCTGCCATCCTGGGCAAAAGCCGTGAGCGGTACGCTCAGGATAAGAGCCAAAATTGTCAAAACCAATACCAAGCGTTTCATTACATTTCCTCCATAATTGGCCGTGTCCGGCCACCTGAATCAAAGCATTGGGCATTGCACCGTATGCTATAGCTTAGTATAGTGGTACTCCCCCTTTGGAGGCAACTCTGGACCTGTAAAAAACTCTAAAGATCATGCAAAAGGCGGGCACAAAGAGGTTGATCTCTGCGCCCGCTTGTTAATGGGGGAATCGGGGGCGGGGGCTTATGGCGTGTGCGGCAAGCTGTTTGACCCCACCCTCAATCCCTCCCCGCAAGCAGGGAGGGACTTCAAAAAAACTGCTTTTCTCCCTTCCCCTGCCTGCGGGGGAAGGGTTGGGGATGGGGGTTTACAGCCCGGCCAACCGGTAAAATTCATCGCGCAGCGCCGCATCCGTGCGGAACGCGCCGCGCTTGGCGGTTGTGACCATATTCACGCCATGCTTTTTCACACCACGCAGCGCCGCGCAGCTATGTTGACCCTCAAAAACGACCATCACACCGAGCGGATCAAGGTGCTCGTTCAGCGCATCGGCGACTTCGTTGGTCAAACGCTCCTGCACCTGCAAGCGCCGCGCGAACATATCCACAATGCGCGGAATCTTGCTCAGGCCGACGACCTTATCACGCGGGATATAGGCGATGTGCGCTTTGCCGGTGAAGGGCAGCATGTGGTGCTCACACATGGAGTTGTATTCAATATCCGCGACAACGACCATTTCGCCCTCGCCATATTCGACCTCGAACATGGCCGCGTTGATGATTGTTTCCACGTCCTGCGTGTAACCTTCGAGCAGTTCGCCGTACATCTTGGCGACACGGTGCGGGGTGCGCTGCAAGCCATCGCGTTCCGGGTCTTCCCCAACATTGAGCAGGATCAGTTTTACGGCGTCTTCAATCCCGATCACGTCAAATTCCTGGGTGGCGATGCGTTCCGCTTCTTCGATGACATGTTCATGCGTATAACGATAGTCGTGCGCGTCATCGCTGTTTTTGAGTCCGTTGCTGCGTCCGTTTTTGTGCTGCGTGTGATATGTGGCGTCCATGATTTTCCCATCCTTAGCGTAATTTTTTCTCACGTATATAGGGTTAGATGCGCGAGCCTGGTTAAAAGATAGCAAGAATAAATTAAAAGCTGATTAAAAAAATAGCAGATTTGCATAAGAACTGACAAGGTTATCTGAACGGCGCGGGGTGGGTTGTTCAGATTTTATGATCAGCGTGTTGTGCGTCGATCCGCGCTATAATAGACTCATTATCGATTCGTCACGTCAGGATGTGCTGTTTATGAAAGACCCAAGAATGCTTGTCCCGCTATTGGTCGCGTTGCTGCTGGTTCCGATCTTTGTGATCGGATTGATCGTGTATGATCCCGTTGGGGATGGCGACTGTGATTGTACAGGGGCGCTGCCCGCCACGACTCATGCGCATGGCGTCGGCCTCGTGACTGAGATCAAGCAGGACATGCAGTTGATCCTCAACGTGAGTCCCGCCGCCGAATTGTATCAGGTGGTCGATGGCAACCTGGAATTGTGCAGTGGGGATGTGACCGATCCGGCGCTGAAACACGTCACGGTGGATGTGAGCGACGCGCGGCTGGCGTTAGGCGAACGGCTGCCGGTCACAGTCCAGATCGAAATCCGCGTGGCAGACAGCGACGAGATCGTCGTGCAGGCGGCTGCCCCCGCCATGTATGCGCCGGGGCATGGCTATCATTTTGGCGATAACTTCAATCTGCCCAATGATGCGCAGTATGACTGGACGGTGACGATCAGTCCGGTAGAGGCGCTCCGGTTGGAAGGTGCACAGGATGTCTGGTTGGAACCGGTTATCTGGACGGGCAGTTTTGCCCTCGACGCGGACGGGAATCCGGTGGGCAAGGACGCCGCGCCAAAAGTGATCGGGCAAGTCACCGATCAGGGTATCCATATCATGTTGAGCGAGGAACAGGGCCAAACGCGCTATGGCTTAAGGCCGGATGGCGCGATGGATGTTCGGGAAGCCGAACCGGGCAGCACCTATTTTGTGATCGACGTGACCGATCATACAGTCAATTACGAGGAAAAATTGCTGGGCGCGTCGGTGAACGCCATCTTCACCCACCGTGATCCGCAGGGCGATACGGAGATCACCGTGCAGTTCCTTCCGGCCATTTCGCCGGTTTATGGATTCCACTATGGAGCCAATGTGGTGCTTGATCCCGGTACGTGGTTGGTGTCGGTTGAAGTCAGTGGCTTGGACTTTATGCGGCACGCTGGCCCGGCAGTGACGTTAACGCGCGGGACGGTCACGGGCGAATTCGAGTATATCGTACCGGACCCGTCCGCCGGGGCGGAGTAAGTCAAGAAAAAAGTGATTTAGAGCGTGTATGGAAAGGGTAAACCCCCATCTCCAACCCTTCCCCCGCAAGCAGGGGAAGTAAGAAAAAAAGTCCCGCCCGGCTTGCGGGGAGGGATTTAGGGTGGGGTTAAGCCGCATCACTAAAAGTGCAAAGATAGAGTAATACTTCGAGCGACAGCTAATCAGGGGCCAATTAGCCAGAGGCGCGTATGCAAGCTACATCACCCGTATCATCACGACGCCCGGTTTTGTTCCGGGCGCTGGATCGTCCCTGGAAGGTCGTGATCTGCTCCGTCATCTGTTCCACGTTGATCACACTGGCGATGATCTATGGCGTATGTGATGGTCAAGGTGTGGCTACCGCGCTGGCGATTGCGATTCCAACATCCGGCGTGGTGTCGGCGCTTGCCAGCGTGCTGATTTTCCGGTATGTGGATCAACTCGCGGCGAAAAATGAGGAACTGCGCCAGATTAATCGGGAACTTGATGCGTTTGCGCACACCGTCGCGCACGATCTCAAGAATCCGTTAACGTCGGTGCGGGGGTACGCACATTTGATGTTGGTCCAGCAGGACGCTTTGCCGCCAGACCAATGGCGCACCTATCTGGAACGGGTTATGCTGACCAGTGATAAGGCGATGGAAATGATTGACATGCTGCTGCTGCTGGCGAGTACACGTCAGGAAGATGTGGCAGTTGTCCCCTTGGATATGGCGCAGATTGTCCGGCAAGCGCAGGACCGGTTACAGTTTTTGATCGATCAACGCCAGCCCACGATCCATTGGCCGGAGCAATGGCCGGTAGCGGTGGGTCATGCGGCCTGGGTCGAGGCGGTGTGGGCGAATTATCTGAGCAATGCGATCAAATATGGGGGCACGCCGCCGCAGCTTGAGATCGGCGCTGTGGCGCAAAATGGGGTGGCGCGTTTCTGGCTTGCGGATAACGGGCCGGGTATCACGCCGGAGGATCAGGCGAAATTATTCGTGCCGTTCAGCCAGACCCAACGCCTGGACGGGCACGGTCTGGGCCTTTCGATTGCGCGGCACGCGGTTGAACGACTCGGCGGTGAAGTCGGCGTCACGAGTCAGATAGGGCAGGGTAGTACATTTTACTTCACGCTGCCGATGACACAATGAAACGATGAGGTCAATGGTTTTTTCGTAGGGCGGGGCTTGCTCCGGCCAGGCATGGGGTAGCGCAAGCCCTACCCCTACAAAACCCTGGTGAATTTACGCGAGTATGTACTAGCCAAACCGGTGATGCAGCGTGAGCCAGATCGTCGCCTGTGTATGGTGGATGATACAGCGATAATCCTCGACATCCCACGCCGGTGTAGATCGGAAAGCCGCGCGTGGAATAGTGCGCCCCCCCTGGCTGTAGAGGTGCAATTCCACCTGCACGCCAAAGCGTTGGTTGTAGGTGGTGCGATGTGTGCTCAAACTCCAACCGAGGATGGTGCGGGCCGCGCGCAAGACAAAATCCGGGGTATCGACGCGGCGCGTCGTAGCTGCTTGCTGCTGGGGCGTTGGTTCACTCATCAATTTCCTCTTCCGCGTGTAGCTTTTTTGCATTTTGATTTTCAGCCTCGTGCCGATTGGATCGGTGCAGCATCAAGGCTGTCCAGAGCACCCAGATCGCGCACACAATCTGTCCCGCCAGATAGAAACTATTATCACGATGCAGCGCCGCGCTCACACTGAACACGACCAACCCAATCAGCGCGATCCCATCCAGGACCAGCATGATTATCAATCGCAGACGTGGGGACATAATTTCAGTATACCCCTTTCCTGTATGTTGCTTAGATTATACCTCGGTTCGCGCGCCGATGACCCCTGATCACAAATTAAGGTGAGATCAAAATCTGATACAAATTCTGTAACCAAACTGTCTGAATAGTGTCCCAGGGTCTAAATTGATGATATACTAA